>CAYHSB010000185.1:0-1617 GCA_964359185.1 uncultured Chitinophagales bacterium | reverse complement strand
TCATTGAGTGCCGCGGCCGTTAGAATATCGACTCGAACGCCAAGGAGGTTCATCACGAAGACCTACGGTCCCGTAGGGAATCGGTCAGCCACGCTGCTCGCCTCGGCGATGATTCAAGTCCTGTTTGGCGGGCCTGAACAACTTTGTCGAAAACTTCATCCACAGAAATCAATGTCATGCAAGGAGCCCATTTCCTGACACACTCCCGTTGGTCACATGGACTGCACTCAACTTTCTTGTATAGATATGAATTTGTCGACACGGGAGGCCCGGTCAGCTCTGGCGGGGCAGGGCCGAAGAGACCAACGCTTGGAGTGCCAACAGCAGCCGCGAGATGGAGAGGGCCAGAATCACCACCGATATAGAAGGCTGCCCTTGCGATGAGGAGCGCAAGGTCGTCAAGCGGAAGACCGACTGCAAAAGTTACACGCGGATCCTGTGCAAGCGCTCTAACAAGCTCATGAAGGTGATCTCGGTCACCGTCTCCACCGATGATAACAATTTGATGAGTAGACCACTCAAGAATTCGCGTTACGAGCTTATGAAAATTGATTAATGGCCACGTTCGGTACTCCCACCCTGCAAATGGATGAACCACGACATACGATGAATCGTTCGTGATTGAAATCGGTTGCGGAGGCTTGAACCCTGCGACCGACCCATTCTTAAGGAAGCCTAACGCTGGTGTTCTTTTGGGAATCCTCAACCCGAGACCCTGGCATAAGCGATCCACCCTGTCTGCGATGTTTAGAGGCAGATGGTCGACCTGGCTAACCAATCGAAACCCCAGAGATCGAACTCGATGAGGCTGGAGGTGAATCACCTTTGCCTGCGTGTATTCGAGGTAGCCGTACTGATATCTCGCACCACTCAGAAGAACAAACACGCCGTGACGGACGGATGGACTCGCACTGATAACAAGGTCGAACTTCCCTGCTCGAACTCGACATATGTCCTTTAGCACAGATCTGAGACCTCGACCAGACGTGGAGCTAAGAATTCCATCAATCTCCGAAACAAGCGACAAAAGCCTGGAGTGTTCTGCCTGAACCATGAGTGTGATTGAAGACATCGGGAATGATTCCTTGAGTGCAGTCACGATGGGAAGGCTTGATACGAGGTCCCCGAGCTTTGTCAATTCGACAACGAAGATCCGCTTCACACTTTCCTTCGGGAGGAGGCCCCTCTTCCTTAACGCGAAGCGAAGGGTCGATATGAAAAGCAGAATGTTGTAAAGGATCCGTGTCACGGAAATCTGCGCAATTTTTCAATCAATATACAGATTCGAGTCAAGAATAACAATACAATTTCCCCCCGAAAGAGGAGCAAAAAGAGGGCTCTCCCGAAGACAAGAAGCAAAAGCTCTGGAGCGAACAGGAAAAGATAAGTGAGGAAAGAATCTATCTAACCGCGGTGGGCGTTAAGCACTCTCCTGACTTCAGAGTACCGCGGCCATCTGCAGTCGCGTTGGTATCAGTTCCGATTCTCGTTCATCAATCGTTGAAAGAGGTCCTTGTACTGCTTGAGAATAACTGGAATCGCATAGAGTGTCCGAACCCTTGCCACTCCTTTCTCTCCTAGTTCCCATCTTCTTTCGGGGTTCCCACCCAGCTCGAT
>CAYHSB010000184.1:0-1685 GCA_964359185.1 uncultured Chitinophagales bacterium | reverse complement strand
AGTTCGTCCATGAATCAACTTAGGAGGCAAGCGTTGCAGGCAGGACAATGATCACTCGCGTTCCCTTCCCTACTTCACTCTCAATATCGATGCGGCCGTTGAGGTCAACAATCGTCTGTTTCGAGATGGCCAACCCGAGTCCCATTCCCTCACTCTTGGTAGAAAAGTTAGGCTCGAATAGTCTCGCCTTGATTTCGTCTGGAATGCCTCGACCTGTGTCTGCCACTACTATTTCCAATTGTCCGTCGGTCATAAGCGTCTTCACATGAATCTCCCCCTCACCAGCAATAGCTTGAACGGCATTGCGCAGAATATTGATGAAGACTCTCCTGAGTTCCTCCTTGTCAGCTACTATGGTGGGCTTTCCCCTATCGAGATGAACATTAAATCGGATATTCCTCTCCTGGTCAAAGAGTCGAACAGAGTCAGCAAGAAGCTCGTGTATGTCGCAGACCTCGTGCCTTCTTTCTGGCATTCGACCATATCGAGCGAACTCCGCGGCGATGCGGCTCAGAGCGTCGACCTGCTCTATGATCGTCTCCGAAACTTCCTCCAAGAGGATGTGAAAATCACTCGCGCGATCTGCGTATGCCTGGCGAAGGTGCTGGATCGAAAGCTTCATTGGTGTCAGGGGATTCTTAATTTCGTGAGCGACCTGTTTTGCCATTTCCCGCCATGCCAGCTCGCGTTCGGCTGCAGTAAGTTCCCTCTGGATTCGCTTTAAATCCTGCGTCATCTTGTTGAAGGCGGACACAAGCTCGCCGAGTTCGTCTCGACTCCGCACTTCAAGAGCTAGGTCAAGGTCACCGCGCGACACTCTTTTGATTCCTTCAGTCAACTTTTTGATGGGAGACGCAATGCTAAAAGCAAAGAACACGCCAACGAGCACGATGAGGACCATTATAACCGCGTAGGTTCCAAAAATGAATGCACTTCGCTTGAACAATTCTTGGTCCACAGCTTGATGTTTGAATGCCGTGAATAGAGAGACCACCGCGAGTTGTTCACCCTGCGCGTTCTCAAGTCTCTCGTAGCCTACAAGGAAGGGGTATCTCCCGATCGATTCAGTTTGCAGAAAGAACTTCCTGCCTTCGAGCACAGTGGATCGATATGCCGCACTGCTCAGACGTGTGTCGATGAGTTCTGCGTCGTAGAGTTCCGGCCGACTGCTCGCCTGGATCTCATTTCCCACGTAGACATTGAAATCGCTTCCGGTCTCCTGAGCAACTCTCTCACAAAGGCTGTCCGTGAGGGAACTCACCAGGAGAGCCGAGGGGTGGTTCCCAAGATGATTAAGCAGATTTGATCCAACCACTTTTAGCTCGTCTTCCACTTGATGACGAAGGATCTCGAGCCGACTTTCATCGGTGAACTCCCGGTCGTAGTAGGAAAGGAGGACCAGTGGTATGGTCGCAAGAGACAGCAATGCTGCTAGAAGTTTTCCCCTGAATGAGAGGTGAAATTTTCTCTTGCGAACGGCAACGGAAACGACGTAGCCTGCCGCGACGATGGTTCCAACGATGAGGTAAAAGAAGACCACTTTCAAGAGATTAAAGATGTGCCAGCGTATGTCTAGGCTCTCCATACTGAGGGCGAGAATTCTCCGATTGCCAGTGTCATTCCTCAGAAGACTATAGAGCGACTCATAGCTCTTCCCTTCGATTGTTTCCTCTGCCCAGACGTAG
>CAYHSB010000183.1:0-2191 GCA_964359185.1 uncultured Chitinophagales bacterium | reverse complement strand
ATGGGAAGAAGCGATTGCGAAAGTCGCATCGGAGTTACGGAGCTTCAAGAAGAACGAGATCGCTGGGCTTGGGTCTGCCTATGCGACCAACGAGGACAACTATCTCTTCCAAAAATTTGTGAAAGATGTTCTTGGCACAAAGAATCTCGATTTTGTCCGCCATGTCAAAGAGGGGGACGAAGATAACTTCTCTACGAGTCTATCGACTCGTGGAGTCGTAGACCTCATTCGAGCGGACAAGACCGCGAACAGTTTCGGGGCGAGAGAGGTCGGGATCAAGCCTGGCGATGGCGGGCTTGACTTTGATGGTATCCTCAAGGGGATTGACGAGGGGAGAATCAAAGCACTTTACGTGATTGATGATAACATCGCTCCAAAACCCGAGGTTGCAGAAGTTCTACGAAAGCTTGATTTCCTAGTAGTGCATGCATCGAACGAAAATGAGATGACAATGCTTGCTGACGTTGTTCTAGCAAGCTCAACGTATGCCGAGAGGCACGGCACGTACACGAATTTTCAGGGCCGCGTCCAGCGGATTCGACCAGCAGTTTCCACTCTCGAGCAAGATCGTGCCCTCGAGGGTTTCAGCATGAGTCGATTAGACAAGTTTATGAGTCCAAATGATCGGTGGGGAAGACCGAACAAGCGCGATGCACGTCCAACATGGCGGATCATCGTGAGCGTTGCAAACGCGATGGGTGGAAAATTCCGCTACAACACGGTCGAAGATGTCTTCAAAGAACTATCTTCAGCAGTACCGAGCTTCAAGGGGTTAACCTATCAGAAGATTGGAAAGCAGGGGGCTTTGCTCGAATACGAACCAACTCTCGTAGAGGTCTAGTCAATTGGCTATCGATATTTTCATCTCTTTAACTAAGATTGTTCTAATTCTCCTCTCCGTCCTCTTGGTTGTGGCGTACCTAGTGTACGTCGAGAGGAGAGTGAGCGCCTTTATCCAGAACCGAATCGGTCCAAATCGTGTTGGGCCCTTTGGACTTCTGCAGCCAATGGCAGACGTGGTGAAGCTCCTCGTGAAAGAAGACATTGTCCCCAAAGCTGCAAATCGGATGGTTCATCATCTCGCACCAGTCATTTCGATAACAGTCGCTATGTCTACGTTCGCGGTGATTCCTTTCGGCGACAGCATCACGATTTTTGGACGCACAATTAAGCTGATGGTTGCTGACGTGAACGTCGGCATCCTCTACATCGTCGCACTGACATCGCTGGGAGTGTACGGAATCACCCTGAGTGGTTGGGGATCGAACAATAAGTACTCTCTGCTCGGCGGCCTCCGTTCCTCGGCGCAAATGATCAGCTACGAGCTCTCACTCGGACTTTCGATTATTGGGGTTCTGATGATAGCGGGCACTTTGCAGCTTGATAAGATCGTGCAAATGCAGTACGGCTGGAAGTGGAACATCTTTCTCCAACCTGTCGGCTTCATTACTTTTCTCGTCGCATCGTTCGCAGAGACGAACAGGCTCCCGTTTGACCTACCAGAGGCGGAACCGGAACTCGTCGGTGGTTACCACACGGAGTATAGCGGCATCAAGTTCGGGCTCTTCTTTCTAGCTGAGTATGCAAATATGATCGCCGCGGGTGCGGTGATAACAACTTTGTATCTGGGTGGCTGGCAATTCCCCTATCTTCAGACCTTCGGCCTCTCCGAACTTGTCGTGAGCGTCATCCAGATTCTGACTTTCGTCGTGAAGGTTTCTCTCGTGTTGTTCTTCTTCATCTGGGTACGCTGGACAATCCCGCGCTTTCGCTATGACCAACTTATGAATTTAGGTTGGAAGGTGATGCTGCCATTATCGCTTCTGAACGTGCTGGGGACGGGAGTTGGAATCCTGTTATTGAAGTGAGTGTTTCATCTTGTAGTGTGTCATCCGCCTGTCCGATCCGAAGGATCACTTTGTGAAGGACCACTTCCCCGAAGGGGTCCTTCGGACGTGGCGGCGCAATTCGGGATGACGATATGGAGTGCGAACTTTCTATTTGGTCATGACCACCAACGGTAAAGCAATCATCCGCAAAAAAGACCTCTCCCTCTGGCAGCGAACATTTCTGCCGGCAATCCTGAAGGGGTTGACCATAACGCTCCGGGAGATGTTCAGTCCAAAATTCACACGGCAGTATCCCGAAGAGCGCTGGAAGCCGCCGGACTCATTTCGTGGCCGGCCAGTTC
>CAYHSB010000182.1:0-2306 GCA_964359185.1 uncultured Chitinophagales bacterium | reverse complement strand
GAGGGACACAGGTTGTTGATCACACACTCGGGACAATTCGGTTTCCGTGCCTGGCAAACTCTTCTTCCGTGCCATATCAGCATATTTCCAAAATCGATCCAATCTTTTTTCGGGACGATCTCCATCAAGTCTTGTTCGATCTTTTCCGGGTCGTCCTCCTTTGATAGACCGATACGTTGCGCAAGCCGACGCACGTGGGTATCTACGACAACGCCGGATGCGATACCATAGGCAGCACCGAGGACGCAGTTTGCGGTTTTCCTCCCGATGCCAGGCAGCTGAACCAATTCCTCCATCGTTTTCGGGACTTTTCCGACGTGCTTCTCCACAAGCTCCTTGCAGCAATTGATGATCGACTTCGTCTTCGCACGAAAGAACCCAGTTGAACGGATCTCTTGCTCGAACTCTGCCACGTTCGCTTCTGCGTAGTCTTTCGCTGTGCGATATTTCGCGAAGAGTCCCGGTGTGACTTGATTTACGCGTTCGTCAGTACACTGGGCCGAGAGAATTGTTGCTACGAGGAGCTGAAGTGGCTCTTGATGCTCGAGAGCGATCTTCGGTTGTGGATAGGTTTTTCTCAAGCGCGAGATGATCTTCCTCACGCGCTTCTTCAGTTCCTCCAGAGATTCTCTACGAGACCGTAGGTCCCTTTTCTTTGCTTTCTCTACCATATCTTGATATCTCCGAAAACCTGAGAAGCCTTGATGTTAAGCTTCTTCACTGCCGAGTCGTAGTTCTCGGACCTGAACGTGATATCGGAAGCAATCCCTCCCTTTTTCTGATCCATGACCGAGACTTCACCTAAAAAGGTGTTGCCACGAACCATGACCCCGACATCCTTCGGCAGGGTGATGCGAACACTCCCAAAAACAGTGTGAACACTGAGATGCTGTTCCCCTTCTGCAAGATCAGCCGAAGTGAGATTCAAATCGATATTTCCGAAGACTGTCGTTAGGGCTCCGCCCTTGAAATTTCTCGACACGGGTTTCAGGGAAATGTTGCCAAAGACGGACGATTCAGAGACAGTGTCGGCACCTGTCTCAGAGCTCGTCCCCGTCAGATGAGCTCCCGAGGAAGGCGCTCGGCTTTCGCGAGTCTCCCCTTCCTGCCCTGGAGTCCGAGACGCCAGCATCGAGGGGCGCTGGCTTTTGATCAGTATGCCAATGCCCACGAGAATTAAGATGAGGGGCCAATACGTCCCGATCAGGTGTCCAACGCTTGATATTTCGAGATTGTTGAGCAGAAAAACAATGCCAAGGAGAAGGAGGATAAGCCCTGGCCAAAGTGATCTGTTAGTGTTTGACATTAGTCACCTCACAATTGGGAAAAGGTGGGGCACACTTAGACGATCGGTAGGACAGGACTCCTGTCCTGTCCGCTCTGGTGGACAGGTGAGGACACCTGTCCTACCCATCTATGCGTTGTTCGGCTCTGGAGCATCTGTCATTGTCTGGACCCTTCCTCCGCGAGAGTCGCATTGAATTAACTCACCTCTAGACGTGCACAGACTTGAGAAGGTGTCCACGCATTAAGGACATTTTTCTTTTCCAACCAACCCTTCCGCGCGATTCCCACGCCATAGAATACATCCTTCAATCCATCCGTATTGTGTGCATCGGGATTGATACAGATCAGCACGCCCTTTTCCTTGGCATAATTGCACAGCCGCCAATCAAGATCAAGTCGGAGCGGATGGGAATTAATCTCAATGATCTTCCCATAATCCGATGCCACGTCTATAAGCTCAATCATGTTGACTGGATATGGTTCGCGGCTCAGAAGAAGCCTGCCGGTTGGATGTCCGAGCATCGTGACATATTTGTTCTTCAGTGCCTTTGTGATGCGCTTGGTCATCTCAGCTTCACTCATCTTGAACTTGCTGTGGACTGAGCCAACAACGTATTCAAAAGAACCGAGGACTTTATCTGAGTAGTCAAGCGCCCCATCCGGCAGGATATCCACTTCATTTCCGGCGAAGACACGAAAGTTTTTGAGCTTTTCATTGAGCTTGTCGATCTCCTTACGCTGTTCCTTTACCCTCGCTTCGGCCAACCCGCCTGCATACGCCGCAGACTTGCTGTGGTCGGCAATGCCCAGGTACTCCCATCCGAGGGATTGCGCAGCCTTCACCATTTCTTCAATCGAGTTTGCACCGTCGCTGTAAGTGGAGTGGCAATGGAATGTGCCTTTGATATCTTCCTCTTCGAGAAGCTTTGGAAGCTTTCCATTTGCAGCTGCATCAATCTCACCGATATTCTCCCGAAGCTCTGGAGGAATGAAGCTGAGCCCGAGCGCCTTGTAGATAT
>CAYHSB010000181.1:0-2354 GCA_964359185.1 uncultured Chitinophagales bacterium | reverse complement strand
CGCAACGGCTTGGGCCTGAACAAGTGTAAACTCTTGCTTGAGCTCGGGCACCTGATCGAGGAAGGTTTTCAACTCGTCCCGCACCATACTGAGGTTGCCCTTATTCTGGAGTATGGCTGTTTCAGTGTAGATCTTCGGTGTGTTCTTCAGGTTGATTTTGGCCTGCTCAAGCACAGAGGGTATGGCTTTCAGCCTCTCTTTGACCTTGAGCAATCGATCCTTTAACGAAGCAAATTCTCGTGCGATGAGTCCGTAGATCGCGCTACCAATGTTGTAAGACAAAGGATTCCATTCGTATTCCCTCAAGGTATCGAGCTGAAAAATCATCGACTCAAGGTTTGAGCGCAGAATCTTGTAGTCAATCCTGTTTTCCGAATTGAGCCGGTTCACATCTACGGTAGAAATTGAGTCGAGGTACGCCCCGTTGAGTTTCCTTGCCTGCTCAATGCCAGCTATGCTATAGTCACCGAGTCGATGGTCGTAGCGGTGGTCGCCAAGACTGGTTGCCCATTCGGGATTTAACTCGAGAAGCTTCTCAATGTAGTTTTTCGCCAGCGATTCAAATTTCTGATCCTCCGTTTGACGCGGTGCACAACAAACAAGCACAAACGCTGGTAGAAGTGTGAGCACAATGAGGGACACTTTCATTTTCTTCTCCTTTTGAAAAGGGATAGCACCTGACGAAGAAAGAATTGGAGGGTGTGGGTTGTTTAGGCTCGTGACAAAAGGGTCTCGCCAAAACTCTAATGATGGGCTCACCTAGAGGCGTGAAGTCCAATTGGCGACGATGTCCTCGACGATATGCACTTCACTTCCAACAACAGTGCTGGGAATCGGGTCCGGAAAATTGCGAGGACAACAGGCGTTCGCCTTCATGTTGTTGATCTGCCAATTGGCGGGGCAGTTGCCGCACTTGATGGAGGTGCCCTCGATCGAAAAAGTCGTGGCATTGTCCGGCTCGCTTCGGCTAATCGCCGTCACGAGCTTGCCCTCGCCCGAGATGTACGCTAAGACCGGTGTAACACTTACCCGTCCCTTGTATTGAATCCTAACGAGGCCGTGCTTTCTCACATCGTCCAGCGAAAAAATCACCTTCCCGTCCTCGACCCGTGAGGGAACATCGGTCATTTCGATTTTCGCGCTGGCGTAGTCGATCGGTTGGGCAACGACTGGCTGTTTGGCGATGACAGGATGATCTGCCCGCGTGAGCTCACGAACAAAGAAGCTCAGACCGAAAATGAGGACCATCGCGATGAGCACCTTGGCAATGACCCTCGACCGAGGAGTCATATTGCGCCGGGGCTCGGTCGGCGCAGGCGCTGGTGTGTCTCTAATCTTCTTCCCACATTGAGGGCAAAAGAGAGACTCTTCTCGCAGATGCTGTCCACAATCCGTACAGTAACTCATTTTGCTCCGAGTTGTTGAATTTCCAGCCCGTGCACTACGGGGTTGAGCTTTCAACCTACAAATTATCCCACTGAAGAATCTAAAAAACATTTCCTGAAACATCAAGCTTTCCTCGGTTCTTGATTCTCTGGTTCAAAATCTCTATAATGAAATGAAAAGTTCAACTTCCTGCGGACCAAAGTGAGTCCTTTGTTTGACCGCCGTCTATCTGCAAATCGGAAACCTCTTCGACCTCACCCTAACCCTCCCCTTCGAGGGGAGGGGACTTTACTGGTGAGGTCGAGTTTCGAGCCGATACGGATTGGATTAAGTGAGTCGTGATGAAGGTTCTCGAGCGTATCAAATCCTCAATCAAGAAAGAAACATCAGGCGTTGCAATCCCATTCATTGCGTTCGGAGCTGCACTGAATCTCTCTCTCGGACAATTTGCTGGACTCATCAAGCTACCCGTTTATCTTGATTCATTAGGAACAGTCTTAGTTGCAATTCTCTGTGGGCCCTGGGCGGGAGTGATTGCTGGCTCAGTCGCAAACACAACTGCGAGCATCATGTTCAGTCCTCCATCGGTGTTTTTCATCCCAACAGTCGCGGTCATCGGTGCATTCACGGGAATGTGGGCCAGGCGAGGATTCTTTCGGAAGTGGTATACTGCTCTCCCTGGCGGGATCCTCCAAGGGGTACTCGCTGCTATCGTGTCCGCCCCGATCTCTGCCTACTTGTTCAGCGGTATTACCCTCAGCGGCATGGACTTCCTCGTCATATACTTCCGGGCAGTCGGAAAGAGTATTCTCGAGAGCACCTTTCTCCAAGGCCTCGCAGCCGATCCTGTTGACAAGATGCTGACGTATCTTGTTGCCTTCCTTATTGTGAAGAGACTCCCCCATCGTTTGGTCATTCGCTTCCCGCGTTATGAGAACATAGTTCCAGTATCCGAGTAGCGGCGGCAT
>CAYHSB010000180.1:0-2356 GCA_964359185.1 uncultured Chitinophagales bacterium | reverse complement strand
TGCGGCCGCACGAACGATGGGTGCGTTCCCGCGCTGTAAACCTCGTACTCATTTCCACCGAGACTTCTCAGCAATCCTTCGGCCATTTGGCTCCGCGCAGAATTCCCTGTGCAGATAAACAGGACTCGCTTCATTCTTACTTCCCTTCTTGTCCCTTTCACTGTGGCTGTTGCTAAATCTATCTAAAATCCGTCCTGTAGTCAACAGCAGAAAGAGAATTTACAATTTCTTAATGTTAACGCAATCTTCAGGTAATATTGGATTGCTACCTTTGGGCAGATTCAATACAGGATTCCGAGGTGAACACGAATTCGGAGGCAACAATGAAGCTATCGTTGCGGGGCACATTCCTTATCGCACTTCTCCTCGTCGCTTCAGCATTTGGACAGGAGAATGTAGCAAAGAACGAAAAACTTAAACGCGACAGCACAGGCATAGACTCCCAATCTGTCTCAAGCCTTCGCAGTTTTGAAGCCGAAGCTTTGAGAGAAGAACTTGAGAACCTCCGGAGCCAGGTCGAGGGCATGAACGAGAGCTATCTTGAAACGAAAGGCACTGTCGATGCATTGAAGAAGGTTAAAGTCTCGGGCTACATCCAGGCTCAGTACCAAACTGCCGAGACTGCCGGCCAAAATCCCTTTGCGGGCGGAAACTTTCCGGCGAATGTGAAGCAGCGCTTCTCTGTGAGGCGAGGGCGACTGAAGGCGAATTATGATAACGATATCACTCAGTTCGTAATCCAGACGGACATTACCCAGGCCGGCGTGGTTGTGAAGGACGCTTACGCTCAATTCACGGAGCCCTGGCTAAAGACGTTTGCACTGACGGGAGGAATCTTCAATCGTCCTTTCGGTTTCGAGATTGAATACTCATCGAGCAGCCGCGAATCTCCGGAACGGTCTCGGATTTTCCAGACACTCTTCCCGGGCGAGCGTGACCTCGGGGCAAAGTTGACAATCACTCCACAATCTAAGGAGCTGAGCTTCCTGAAACTCGATTTGGGGCTCTTGAACGGCACGGGTCCGACAGCAAATGACTTCGATAGCCATAAGGACTTCATCGGGCATCTGACGATGCAGTTCCCTCTCCCTCAGCATGGATTCGCGTTGGACATTGGTGGTTCAACGTACTTGGGTGGAGTCCGAGAGGCGGGGTCGGTTGTGTACAAGAACGTTGGTGTACTTCCAAATGGAGCAAAGGGATTCTTGAAGGATTCTTCAACTGCAAATATCGGTGCCGCTGCAGATCGGAATTACTTTGGAGTCGATGCCCAGCTCTACTATGATCTACCAATTCTTGGAGGGCTGACGCTTCGAGGGGAGTACATCACCGGAAAACAGACTGGAACCTTCTCCTCAACGACGAGTCCCACTGCACAACCAAGTGAGATCGTCATGAGAAACTTCAACGGTGCGTACTTCTACTACATCCAGAATATCGGATTGTCCCAGCAGTTCGTTCTCAAGTATGACTTCTATGACCCGAACACCGACGCCGACGTTACCAACATCGGTGCGCCCGGGAGCAATTTCTCTACTGGTGATATCAAATTCAGCACACTCGGGATTGGTTGGGTTTATCACTGGGATGCGAACATAAAGCTTATCGCGTACTATGACATCGTGAAGAATGAGAAGATTCATCCTCTTGCCAGCGGGAACTTGGTGCCTTTCCGCTCTGATCTAAAGGACAATGTCTTAACGCTGCGAGTCCAATACAAGTTTTGAGCGTACAAAACTAACCTAACTATATAAGGAGACAACCTGATGAAAAGAAGATCTATTCTCCCCTTGCTGTTCGTCCCCATCGTTGCCATCATGTTTGGGGGGTTCATGCTCCAGTCAGGAAGGATCACTGTGAAAGGCTCCGACACAATGGTGATTCTCGCACAGCGCTGGGCAGAAGTCTACATGTCTAAACACGGTGGCACTGCCATTCAGGTGACCGGTGGCGGATCGGGGACGGGAATCTCCGCGCTCATCAACGGAACGACGGACATTGCTAACTCCTCACGTCCGATAAAGAGGAGCGAGGTAGAGAAACTCAAGGGCCGATTCGCTACACTCGGAGTCGAGATCCCGTGTGCAAAGGATGGCCTTGCCGTTTATCTGAGTGACTCGAACCCTGTCCAGGAGTTAACACTTCAACAAATCAAAGACATTTACACAGGAAAGATTCAGAACTGGAAGGAGGTCGGGGGGAAGGACGCAAAGATTCTCCTCTATAGCCGCGAGAACAACTCTGGTACATACGTGTATTTCAAAGACAATGTCTTGAAGGGAGAAGACTTTGCCTCGTCAGCACAAACGATGCCTGGCACGGCCGCAGTCGTGAACGCCGTCGGGAAGGATGTGAA
>CAYHSB010000179.1:0-2410 GCA_964359185.1 uncultured Chitinophagales bacterium | reverse complement strand
TCATTCCAGTTCCATGAGATTTCCTACTTCGATGTTCTGGAGAAAGACTTAAATGTGATGGATTTGACAGCTGTGACGTTGTGCAAAGAGAACAACCTTCCGATCATTGTCTTCAATATCAATAAGAGAGGTAATTTGAAACGGTTGGTAACAGGAGACAGGATAGGGACGAAGGTGTTCGATCTGAAGTTGAAGGACATGCAGCCAACGAGATAACCAACATCCCACGAGGCACAATGGTCAAGCAAATCCTTAAGAACGCGGAAGACCGAATGGTAAAAGCAGTGGAGGTGGTAAGATCAGAACTTGTGAAAATCAGAACGGGCAAGGCGACGACAGCACTTCTCGATGGCGTCAAGGTTGAGTATTACGGAACGATGGTACCCCTTCATCAGGTTGCGAGCTTGAGCGTCCCAGATGTGCATCTTATAACTGTTCAGCCGTGGGACAAGAATATGCTGGCCCCTATCGAGCGAGCGATTCTAACAGCGAACCTTGGACTGAACCCAGCCAATGATGGCACTATCATCCGGGTGCCGATTCCTCCTTTGAATGAAGAGCGAAGGAAGGAGCTCGTAAAGTTGGTAAGAAAATTTGGAGAAGAAGGAAAGATTGCAGTTCGGAATGTCCGGCGTGATGCCATTGAGCACTTGAAGAAAGCTGAGAAGGAAGAACACTTCTCTGAAGATGAGCGCAAGCATGGTGAAGCCGAAGCCCAGAAGATGACAGACAAGCACATCAAGGAGATTGACGCTCTTCTAGCGATGAAAGAGAAGGAGATTATGGAAGTTTAGCTCGCCTCTCGGTCAGCACTTCTTCGACAGGGAGAGATTTAAGTCAAGATAGGAGGACGAACGGAATATGGCCAGTCGGTTCAATGCGATTTATGAGAAAGGCGAAAAGTACTACATCGGGTACTGTCCAGAGGTTGCTGGCGCGAACGGGCAGGGTAAAACGATCGAAGAGTGTCGGGAAAGTTTGAGGGAAGCGATCAAGCTTATTCTGCAGGACAGGTTAGAAGACGCTCTCCGTGGAGCCCCTGAGGACGCGATCCGGGATATTGTGATCATCGAATGAAGCGTCGTGAGTTGCTGCGGCATTTACGGTTTCACGGATGCATACTAAAACGAGAGGGAGCAAGGCACTCGCTCTACCAGAATCCTGCAAATGGCGTAGTTGAAGCAATTCCGCGGCACATTGAGATTGACAATCGTCTGGTCGAGAAGATCTGTAGGCGGCTGAGCATATCTGTGCCAGGGAAGTAGTCAGAGATAGAGTTCTTGAGTTGCGTTCGTAGGCGGCTTTCTTAGTGCGGTCAGAACCCCGCGTTGACTGCAGTTATTCTTCCTTCAGGATAGTGTTCCCGATGGAACTCTCTCAACTCATTCCAGGCATCCAATTTTCAAACTGCTGAATTCATCGTAGTCTCAGAGTTTTCAGTTAACCTCGATGCAGTAGTTACCCACAAGCCCCAGATTCACTGCAAGGGCTATCGGAATGAAACATTGGATCTTGATTTCACGTATCGTCTGGTGAAAGAACACACGCGAGAGGATCTCGACTGCCCGCAATCTAGAAAAGGAAATTGTGATGAGTAATGGTGAGACAAATAGCACAACAGGTCAGTCGAGACGGCTCTATAAATCGCGGCACCATCGCATGATCGATGGGGTTTGCGGAGGCTTTGCTGAGTATTTCAACACAGATCCGACGATTGTCAGGATTCTCTGGGTTCTCCTCACCCTTGCAAGCTTCGGGGCTGGGATTGTTCTTTATCTTGCCTGCATGTTTATCATTCCCGTGAACCCCGCGCACATCGGTCCACAGGCAGTATCGCCGCCTCCGACGAGTAATGGAGCAAAACATTTTTGGGGTGCCGCACTCATTATCCTCGGAGCAGTCATCCTCTTCAGCAATCTTGGATTTCCATTTTTCCACTTCTGGCATATTCCCTGGGGAATAGTGTTTCCAGTTATTCTCATTCTCCTCGGACTCGGAGTCATCTTTTTTTCACAAGCGAAGAAAGCAGAGAGTCCCGCGCCAGCACCGGAAGCTGCACCCACTGGAGTGCAGCATCCTCCTAAAGAGTTACGACGTTCGATGACCGACAGGAAAATTTTTGGAGTTTGCGGTGGTCTGGCGAAATACCTAAATGCCGATTCAAGCATTGTACGGATTCTCTTCATCGTTCTAACCTTGGCTTCATTTGGTGTGGGGATCATCTTGTACCTCGCTCTGGCTATCATTGTGCCAGAGGAACGCCCTTCACCGACAACATAAACAAACCCACTGTTCTTTTAGAGGCGAGAGATGCCCTCTCAGCAAAAAATCCCGGTATTTGGAATCCTCCTGCTCGTTGTAGGAGCAGCGCTCCTGCTTGAAAAACTTGAAGTCATTGAATTCGGCTGGA
>CAYHSB010000178.1:0-2536 GCA_964359185.1 uncultured Chitinophagales bacterium | reverse complement strand
ATTGTCTTCGATTTTCTTGCGGAGAGTGAGAATGTAATTGTCGACTGTGCGGGTCGTGGGGTACACGTCATACCCCCAGACCTCGTCAAGAAGTGCGTTGCGAGAGACCACCTGGCCTTCTCGCTTGATAAAGAATTTCATAAGCTCAAACTCTTTCGCGCTCATCTTTAGCTGTTTCTTTCCCTTTACCACCTCCATCTTTTTGAAGTTCAGATACACATTCGCGAACGTGTACTCATCGATATCGTGCTCAGCCTCAAACTTGCGGCGGAGGACAGCTCTGACACGGGCGAGAAGCTCACGAATACTGAATGGCTTCGTCACGTAATCGTCCGCGCCCAACTCGAGACCGAGGACTTTGTCAGCCTCCTCCCCTTTTCCTGTGAGCATGATAATTGGAGTAGCGACCTTCTCCTTACGCAAATCCTGGCAGATCTCATATCCATTCTTTGACGGCAACATGATATCGAGGATGATCAAATCTGGACTCTCCTTCTTGGCCTTGCTGTACCCTCTTTCCCCATCATCGGCTGATATCACTTTGTAATGTTCTTGCTGGAGATTCTCAATGAGACCTGTTGAAATGGCGGGGTCGTCCTCAATGACCAGAATCTTTTTCATTCTCTGCTCCTCTTGCTTGGAAATTTGGCGCGGTGAATCGGGAACAAAAGTGTAAAGGTGCTGCCTTTGCCCACCTTGCTATGGACCTTCACCTCTCCGCCATGTGCATCCATAATGTGCTTGACAAGCGCCAGTCCCAGACCGGTGCCAGCTGCATGCCTTGCAGTGCCTTCCCGCACACGATAGAACTTCTCGAAGATGTTCGCCAATTCGGCCTCTGGAATTCCAATCCCATGATCCTTCACTTCGATGGCGAACTTTTCTCTATTCAGTTTCAACCGCACATTGATGGCACGTTTCCTCCCCGAGTACTTCATCGCGTTTGAGAGAAGATTGATGATTGCTTCCGCCACAGCGTCCCTGTCCGCCTCGATTTGTGGTACTTTTTTAGGAATCCGCGTAGTGACCTGGAACTTCAGTTTGTTAAACTGATATTCCATGGACTTCAAGACATCCTGAAGGACCTCCTTGACGTTCATCGCTTCAAAAGTATACTGCTTTATTCCCCTTTCGATCCTCGCGAAATCCAGGACATTGTTGATGAGGCGTGTGAGACGTTCACTCTCTCCCTGGATGATCTTCAGGTATTCATTTCGCTTCCTTGGACTCTTCACGTTTCTTGTCCGCAACGTCTCCGCAAACATCTGTATAGAGGTGAGCGGCGTCCGCAGCTCGTGGGAGACGCTCGAGACGAACTCAGATTTCAACGCGTTGAGCTCTTCCAACCTCTTCTTCTCCATCTCACCAACGATGAGTTGTTCCTGAAGCTGAAGCCGTTCTACGGCGAGCGCAACCTGCGATGCAATTGTTGTCAATAAGTCAATGTCATTGGATGAGTATTTTGCCCCGGAGCGCTTATCACCGAGGACAATGACACCGACAATCTGTTTCGGGAGGAGCGTGAGGGGAAGGGCAAGACTGACGCCCCACCGTTCCAAGGCATCGACCATACCCATATCGATGGTTACTCCTGACTCCACTTTCTCTGGGCGCGACACCGGAAGTTCCATGGTTGTCGTTACCTGGTCGAGACGTAGAGAAGGGATATGTTTTGCAGCCAAGTCGAACCCTCTATGTGCAACCACTTTCATCCGATGACCCGGTTCGGTAAGGACAATCAAACCAATCCTCTCCACTGGGATAAGGGCCTCGATTCGCTCAATGATCAGTTGGCCAAGCTGACTGAGCGTAATGCTCTCTTTGATTTCATTGTTCAATGATCGAATGGCTTCTCTAAAGTCGTACTTCACGCGGTAAAAAGTGCGGTCGACAAAGTCCTGAATCCGGTGCCTCGCTGGATTGAAGAGGAGAGCGACACCGATTGCTGCGAAGAGTGAGGCTAAGTGTTCCGATGGCCCAATGACCCCGCGGAGCAAATGGCTTCCACCTAACACGAGTGCAAAGTAGAGGGCGCCAACAAGTCCGGTGAGGAGAGTGTAGGCAACGCTACGTCTGATGATGACATCGATTTCAAAAATATGATGCTTAATTACAGCAATAGCGAACGAAATAGGGATGACAAGGAGAAACGCCAACGCGATTTCCTCCCTTACTAGTCCCGCGGAGCCGAAAAGAGTTGGGACGGCTCGGAAGAGAAGAAATGGAGCGGCTCCTGCTGCGGTACCCGAGAGAATCCATTCGATCTTTCTTTTCTCAGGTTCAGTCTGAACTCTCCGATAGGAGTGAAAAAGGATGAATAAACCTCCTACTATCCCGACAACAAGGAAGAAATGGAGAACCTCTCGCCAAGAATACCAGGTCGAAATCATCGGGACAGACTTGTTTGCGATGGCAAGGATTGCCGTCGTCCCGAGCGCTACGCTGATTATGCTTGCGGCTGAATAGACCGCTGTGAGAAGGATCCCAATCCTTTTCCATTTCCGCTGCGGGAAGACAATCGTGAAGTGAACAAACG
>CAYHSB010000177.1:0-2542 GCA_964359185.1 uncultured Chitinophagales bacterium | reverse complement strand
AACTGATTCATGTAATAGACCAGGTCAGACGCCTTGATGTAACTCACACCCATGCCTCCGGAAATCGCAGCGGTCTTCCTCGCCTCCGAATTCTGAGCGAACGAACTTCCTGCAAAAAGAGAGAGGACGAAAAAAAACTTGAGGTGGACTAACTGGCTTTGACGACGGGGCATATTGGTATACTTTACGAGGCCTGCTTAACTTACGTTTGTGAATGGTGTCGGTTCTATCATTTTCCAACTCCATAGTATGTAAACCCCTTCGCCCGCATCTGCTTGGGATCGTAGATATTCCTTCCGTCGAAAACGATTGGAGATTTCATGAGGCGTTTCATCCGCTCAAAGTCTGGCTGACGAAACTCATTCCATTCCGTCACCACGATGAGTGCATCAGCTCCTTTAAGAACATCGTAGTTGCCATCAAAGAAGCGGACTCTCTCACCGAGAATTTTCCTGGCCCTACCCGTTGCGACAGGGTCGTGGGCGGATACCTTCGCTCCCAACTCGAGGAGGCGATCGATGATAACGAGCGATGGCGCATCGCGGAGATCATCCGTCCGAGGTTTATATGCCAGTCCCCAAAGTGCGATGAGTCGGCCCTTCACTTTCCCCTTGAAATGTCGCTTCAGTTTCTCGACCATGAGGACTTGCTGCTGCTCATTGACACGGTCAACTGCTTTCAGAATCTTGAAGTCGTAACTGTGTTCCTCGGCTGTCTTGATCAACGCCTTCACGTCCTTTGGAAAACACGAGCCCCCATAGCCGACGCCAGGGAACAGAAACTGTGGACCGATTCTTGAATCTGTCCCAATTCCACGGCGAACCATATCGACATCCGCGCCAACCCGCTCACAGAGATTTGCAATCTCATTCATGAACGAGATCTTCGTTGCCAAGATTGAGTTCGCAGCGTACTTTGTCATCTCAGCGCTTCGTTCGTCCATCACGATGAAGCGGTCGTCCTTCCGCATAAAAGGTGCATAGAGGTCGTGCAAGATTTTTGCCGCTTCCTTGCTCCTGGTTCCAACAATGACACGCTCGGGATAGAGAAAATCGTTGACTGCGGCACCCTGCTTGAGGAATTCGGGGTTTGAGACAACGTCAAATGAGACGTTGGTCTCCTCTCGCAGGACTGACCGCAGTCGGTCCGACGTTCCAACCGGCACAGTGCTTTTTATAACGATGATCTTTGGATCTTTCATGTGGCGTGCTATTCGCTTTGCAACGTCGAAGACGAGGTTCAAGTCTGCCCCACCGTCTTGACCGGGCGGAGTGGGAAGCGCTAGGAAAATGACTCTTGATGCATCGACCGCCTCAGATAGCTCTGTTGTGAACCGGAGGCGTTTTTCCTTGAGGTTGCGCCGAACGAGCTCCTCGAGGCCCGGTTCATAAATTGGGACGATCCCCTTCTTCAGTTTCTGGATCTTTTCACGCTCTATATCCATGCAGATGACATCGTTACCACTTTCTGCAAAGCAGGTTCCAGCAACAAGCCCGACGTATCCGGTTCCGATGACTCCGATCTTCATGTGACGCGATCTTTCAGAAATTGTGAGTTTGTCTAGATTTTTTCTTCGGGCATGAGCCCTACGCTTGTCTCATCCTGCTGCGAACTCCGTAGCGCCTCGGAGACCTTCAGATTATCACGGACAAAATACAGCAAGCCAACCAGCGTTACTGCAACGAATCCCAGGAGATGAGTCACCGTCGCATAACTGAGTGCGACTTCGACATCCACGCCAAAGAGACGGACAAGACCTTCTCGCGCCACCCAATGATACGTGCCCGTTGCACCGGGCGCAGGAATGATGAAACCAATTGCAGAGATCACCATGACGACGATCGCAGAAAGGAAGTTGAGAGAGTATCGCGCATCCATCCCAAACGCGAGAAACGGCAGATAAACCACCATGGCGTACCAGAACCAGATTACGACGGTCAACAATCCGATCATGAAGTAGCGGCGTGGTTCTCTGATAATGAGGAATCCGTCGAGGAAGGAGTGAAGAAGCCGTTCGGCCCTTTCACCGAATGCGGGAGAGAGTCGCTTAGTAAGGAGTCGCACCCATCGGAACGCCAGGTCGCGCCGCGCAAGAAGAAGTGCGAAAAGGCCGAACACTCCGACTGTGCCAACCAACAATATGATGCTTGCACCTTCAAGCCACGGGAAAACCTGAGTCAGCGCTTCATGGTAGTAGATGAAGATTACGGCCAAGCAGAGAAGGAAGGAAAGGATATCGATGATGCGTTCGACGAGAATAGTCCCGAAGACTGCGCTTTTCGAGATCTTCTCAAGCCTCCCGAGGTTGTACGGCCGGACAATCTCCCCCACTCTTGGAAGAGCGTTATTCACCATATAGCCGATCATCACAGAAGAGAAGAGGTTTCTAAATGAGAGATTCTTCTTGATTGGGTCTAGGAGATACTTCCATCGCCAAGCACGGAAAAGGTGGCTGATGAACAAGCAAGGGAGAAGCATGAATGCCAAAAGATAGTTTGCCTCTTTCAGGGAGGACACAAGTTTATTGAAGTCAGATCCCCTG
>CAYHSB010000176.1:0-2606 GCA_964359185.1 uncultured Chitinophagales bacterium | reverse complement strand
GACTCCGTGCCGCAAGAACGGCACTCCGCTTAGACTGACAAGACAAAGAAAACAGTGTCACTCTGAGCGCATTCGCCGAAGGCGAAGAAGTCGAAGGGTGTCCTCGGCAGACATAGGACAGTCCTCGATTTCACTCATCCCGCGAGACTACAGCGGGATTCGTTGCGCTCAGACTGACAGGTGGTTTTTTCCATGCTCGAAATCAAAAATCTCTACAAAAACTTTGACGGTGTGCAAGCGGTGTCGGATTTTTCCCTCACGCTGCAGCCGCAGAGAATCACCAGCCTCATCGGGCCAAATGGGGCGGGGAAGACGACGGTGTTCAATGTCGTAACCGGATTCTTTCCTCCAACGAGCGGCGAGGTGTTGTATCGATCTCAGTCGGTCATGGGTCAATCACCATGGAAGATCGCGAGGATGGGGATATCGAGGACGTTCCAGAATCTTCGCCTCTTCCATAAGCTCACTACGCTTGAGAATGTCCTGCTCGGCAGGCAGAACCAGAATGGTGAAAGATTCTTGAATGCGCTTCTCAGGTTCTCGGAGAAGTCACCTGAGTATAAGGCAAACATTGAGAAGGCGATGTCTCTGCTTGAGTTCGTCGGTCTTGCGGATCATAAGGACGAGCTTGCCGAAAACCTATCGTACGGCCAACAAAAGCTTCTTAGTATCGCATGTTGCCTGTCCAGCGATCCAGAGCTACTTCTGCTTGACGAGCCTGTCTCTGGTGTGCAGCCGGCGATGGTGGAGAGAATAGAATCTATCTTGAGAGAGCTTGTAGAGAAGCAAAGCAAGACAGTCTTTCTGATCGAGCATGACATAGAGTTCGTTTTGAAAATCTCAGACACGGTGGTTGTCATGGATGACGGGAAGAAGATTGCCGAGGACGTTCCCCCAGTCATCCAGAACAATGCGGAAATTCTCGAGGCCTACCTCTCTTGACTCTCCTGAAAGCAGACATACCTGAAGCAGGTTACGGCAAGAAAATCGTTCTTAAGAATGTCTCAATAAGCATTGAAGAAGGCGAGATCGTCGGGCTGATAGGACCGAACGGCGCTGGGAAGTCGACGTTGCTCAAGGTCTTGATGGGTATTCTCAAGATTCCAAAGGGATCGGTCCAGTTCAAGAGCACGTCGATCACCAATCGAAATCCAGATCAGCTTGTGAAGTCCGGCATCTCCTTCATTCCCCAGGGTAATCGAGTCTTCACTGAGTTAACGGTGATGGAGAACCTTGAACTAGGCGGCTACATCTTGAACGGCAAGCATGAAGTTCTCAGGCGAGTCGATCAAGTCCTGGAAATTTTCCCTGATCTCAAGAATACCCTGAAGCAGAACGCAGGTAAGCTCAGTGGCGGTGAGAAGCAGCAGCTTGCCCTTGCTCGCGTGTTGATGTTGCAGCCCAAACTGCTGTTGATGGATGAGCCCTCCCTCGGCCTCTCGCCGAAGCTCGTCACGAAGGCCTTCGAAACTGTCAAGAAGGTCAACGCAGAATTCAAGGCCACGATCATCCTCGTCGAGCAGAAAGTCCACGAAGTCCTGAAGATCGCCCACCGAATTTACGCTCTCCGCATGGGGGAAGTCGTCTTCTCCGGTAGACCTTCTGAACTCCAGAGCCGTGAGGTAATGAAAAAGATTTTTCTGGTGTGAAAAGGAGATCGGAGTGCGAAGATTCAACTTCGCTCCCTGCTGGGGTGGCTTCTCAACTCTCTCTCGTTTTTTTCCCTCGCGAAAGTAGAATTCCGCACTCCGCCTCTCAATCTAGAGTCGGGACGGGAGTCCCGACCTACCATCCTGATTATTTTTGAAGGATAACGTTGGGTAGGTCAGGTGTCCTCACCTGAACTTTGTAGTGGCGCCATGATTCCAGGCGTGCGTCCCTGCCACAGTTTTGCTTTCTCCCGAGGCTGAAGCCTCGCACTCCCGAGGACGGTCGGAGTGCGAAAATTCATTTTCGTGTTTGCCACGGGGTGCTGAGTTCGCTCGGGTAGTCGGGCGCGAAACTAAAGTTTCGCCCTCCCATTCAACGATGCAATTCAAAGTCTACAAACACGTCCCTCCTCATCTGTTCATTGATGGAGCAATCTACTTCGTCAGTTGTTCGACCTACCGAAAGCTCAAGATCTTTGACAGTGCCGATAAGAAGAAGCTTCTCCTGGATACTATCTCTGCGATCATCAAGAAGTATGGCTGCGACCTCCATGCCTGGGTTGTCCTCGACAATCATTATCATCTGCTTTTCCAAGCGAAGAACGCGAGGGCCATCCCGTCGGTGTTCCAAAAGATCCGCGGGGGGAGTAGCTTTGAGATAAACAGAATCGACAACGTTAGAGGGAGAAAGGTCTGGTACAATTATTGGGATGAATGTGTGAGGGATGAGAGGGATTATTATAACAAGCTGAATTACATCCACCTGAATTCGGTGAAGCACGGCTACGCTGAGAAACCCGAGGACTATGAGTTCTCAAGTTATCGAGCTTATCTCGAGGCGAATGGAGAAGAGTGGCTGAGTGATATTCTAGCTCGATATCCAGTCTCAGAATTGCTCAGGAATGACCGTTAGTCGGTTCTGGCTTGCTCCTGCCTTCGCTCGCCTAACGCGAGACT
>CAYHSB010000175.1:0-2658 GCA_964359185.1 uncultured Chitinophagales bacterium | reverse complement strand
CCTTTCATAACGAACATCTTACTTCGGCGATTGGTGATGGTGACTTCGAGAATGAGTTGATCACCGGGGGTGACTGTCTTTCGGAACTTCGCGTTGTTGATCCCCATGAGATACGCAAGCTTCCCATCTAGGTTGTCCGTGCCGTTAAGCAGCAATATCCCACCGGTTTGAGCCATCGCTTCGAGAATGAGGACTCCCGGCATCACCGGATGGCCGGGAAAATGTCCTTGGAAGAAAATCTCGCTGCCAGTGACATTCTTGACTCCTACGATCCGGTCGTCAAGTCTGAAATCAATGATCTTATCGACAAGAAGGAATGGATGACGGTGGGGAAGAATCCTCTCGATTGCACTGATATCAAAGACCGTTCCCTCCTTCTTCACATGTTGGTACCGCTTCACGAGCTTCTTCTGCTGATAGAGCTTGCGGATCTTTTTGGCAAATTCGATGTTGCTTCCATGACCGGGTCGGGCTGCGAGAATCTGTGCCTTCAATGGTGCGCCGATTAGAGCGAGGTCACCAAGGACGTCGAGGAGTTTGTGCCTCGCCGGCTCGTTCTTGAAGCGGAGTTCTTTGTTGTTGAGAATTCCGCTCGACCCTAGGATGACAGAATCTTTAATCCCTATCTTTCGGATGAGCCTTTTGAGTTCGGAACTGCTTATCTCCCTGTCAACGATCACAATCGCGTTTTCAAGATTCCCGCCTTTGATTAGACCCTGTTCCCACAGGACTTCTACTTCATGAAGGAAACAAAATGTCCGCGCGGGAGCAAACTCTGTGGCAAACTCCTTCTCGAGGTCGAATAAGCCAGTGTGCTGGCTACCAAGAGCAGGGTTGAAATAGTCAACCATGACAGTGACTCGGAAATCATCCAACGGCAGGGCGACGATGTCAACCCCTTTCTTTTCGTCTATGTAGCGAATCGCCTGGTCGATGATGAGATAATCTTTTGGCGCCTCCTGCTTGGCAATTCCCGCTTTCAAGAGTGCATCCACATACGGCTTCGAACTACCATCCCCGACTGGGGGTTCGTTCGAGTCCAACTCGATGAGAATATTATCTATTTGTAAACCGACAATGGCTGCAAGCACGTGCTCAACCGTATGGACTTTTGCGTCGGCGATGCCGATGGTGGTTCCCCTCGAGATATCGACGACGTGGTCGATGTCCGCCTGGATCTCCGGAGAGCCGTCAAGGTCGACGCGGCGAAACCGAATGCCATAGTTCTCCGGCGCAGGCTGAAACGCGATCGTGCACTTGTTTCCCGTATGTAGGCCAATGCCGGTATACGAGACAGGCTTCTTAATCGTGTGTTGCTGGACGAGCATCCTTTCGGTTACCTTTCATTTTGCTAGTTGTCTCTCTAGATTCTCAACCCTCTCACGCAAGTGTCTCATCTCTTCAAGCAACTCGGGAAGTTGGCGGAGGGCCGCTTCGATACGAAACGCCCTCCGTTGCTCTTTCGCTGGAGAGCCAAAATACGTTGCCCCAGGTTTCGTAAGAGATTTAGATACACCCGACCCCGCGATGATCTTCACATTGTCCGCGATCTCAATGTGGCCGATCATCCCAACCTGTCCGCCAATCATGACATTTTTTCCCACCTTGGCGCTGCCGGAAATTCCTGCCTGCGCAGCGATCACTGTATTCTCCCCGATGACAACGTTGTGCGCCACGTGAACAAGATTATCAAGCTTCACTCCTCGCTTGATCCGAGTTTCGCCGAGTGTTGCGCGGTCGATAGTACAATTCGCTCCGATCTCTACATCGTCTTCGAGCACGACGACTCCCAATTGCGGAATTTTTTCGTATGTTCCGCCCTCTCGTGGAGCAAAGCCGAAGCCATCGCTACCTACAACCGTTCCCGCGTGGATGATCACCCGGTCACCAAGGCCACACTTTTCCCGGATCGTGACATTCGGGTAGATGAGGACATCGCTCCCCAACACCACATTCTCACCAATCACAGAGCCATGAGAGATTTTTGAATCCCTGCCCACCTGTACTCGCTCTCCAATGACGACATGAGCTCCAACAGCAACACCAGGCCCAAGAACAGCAGAGGACGCAACTACTGCAGTCGGGTGGGTGCCTGATAACTCCAATCCCGCTGAGGGCTGCAATGTCTGAAGGACCCGAAGGAATGATAGATACGGATCGTCGACCTTGACGAAGGCAATCTGTCTCCTCTTGCCATTGAGCTTCTTTTCGTCTATATCTCGGGAAACGATGACGGCAGACGCACTGGTGCTACCAAGGTACTTTTCATACTTTGGATTAGCAAGAAAGGTGATGTCACCGGCTATCGCCTCTTCGATCTTGGCCACGCGGGCAATTTCGATTTCGGCGTCACCCACAATACTACCGTGCAGCAGAGTTGCGATGTCTTTCACCTTCACGCTGGGATCCCTACTTTGGTGCAACCTGAAGCTTTTGGAGGACTTTCGGGGTCAAGTCGTATTTGTCATTCGCGTAAAGAAGAAGGATGTCTCCGCTTTTGTCGAAAACATAATCGAAGCCATCTTCCAGCGCTATGTCCTGAATTGCTTTGAAGATTCGATCCTGGACGGGTTTGAGGAGCTCGTTTTGCTTCGTGAACATCTCACCATTAGGGCCGAATTTCTGGTTTCGATAATCAGTGACCTTCTTCTCGAGCTG
>CAYHSB010000174.1:0-2787 GCA_964359185.1 uncultured Chitinophagales bacterium | reverse complement strand
AATGGAGAGCGAACTCGTTCACATCGACCTTCAATGAGTCAACCGCCTCTCGCTCAAGAAGAACTTTTTCCAGCGACGTCACTCCCCTATCGGCGATGCCACACGGAATGATCCAATCGAAGTAGCGGAGGTCAGGATTGACGTTGACCGCTACTCCATGCATCGTGATCCATCGGCTCACTTTTACACCGATCGCAGCGAGCTTCTTCCCTCCCACCCAGACTCCAGTGTAGCGAGGATCTCGTTCCCCAGCGATACCATATTCTTCTAGAGTCAGGATAATCGCTTCCTCAAGGTCCCGCAGGTAACGGTGAACGTCTAGATAAAGGTTTTGGAGATCCAGAATCGGATACGCGACAAGCTGTCCCGGCCCATGGTAGGTGATATCGCCACCTCGGTCGATGTGATATACTTTCACATTTCCCTGCTCTAGCTCATTTCTCGATGCGAGAAGATGAGTTTCACTCCCCGCCTTCCCAATGGTGTAGACGTGATTATGTTCTGTGAGAAGGAGAACATCTGAAAACTTTCCCTCGGCTCGTAGCTGGAAGAGGTCCCGCTGAAGCTCCCAAGCTTCGGCATAGCGGGAGAGGCCGAGATTGCAAACGAGAAGATCTCTAAGAGGCTGTTGATGGTTCATCAGATATGGATTGCCTCCCCGTATGCGTCTGCAGCGGCTTCCATGATGCTTTCGGCGAGTGTTGGATGGGCGTGGACTGTCTTCACGATCTGACGCGCTGTTGACCCCAGAGATTTTGCAATCCCTAACTCTGCGATCATCTCCGTTGCCTCTGAACCGAGGATATGCGCGCCAAGGAGTTCTCCATACTTCGCATCAAAGATCAGTTTTACGAGGCCTTCGGTCTCCCCAATGGCCAGCGATTTGCCGCTCGCTCGGAAAGGAAATCTACCTATTCTTAGCTCTCGGCCAAGCAAACGCGCCTTTTCTTCCGTAAGCCCAATGCTGGCTACCTGTGGTTGACTGTAAGTACAACTTGGAATGTTATCGTAGTTAATGGGTTCAGTTTCTTTTCCTGCGATCATTTCAACACACGCGATTCCCTCTGCAGAGGCAACATGCGCAAGAAGCGGTGGGCCTGCGACGTCTCCGATGCCGTAAGTCCCTTCGATGTTTGTCCGACAATTGTCATCGATCTTGAGGAAGCCATTCTCCGTTACTATGCCCAGCTCTTCAAGTCCTAGATTATCAATGTTCCCCTCGACACCAACCGCCATCAACGCGACATCACCTTTAAGTTTCTTTTTACCATCCTTTCCCAAAATCGTTACGGCGACCTCCTCTGATGTTGCGACACTCTCGACTTTGCTCTCTGTGTGAATCTCAATCCCATTCTTCTTGAGTATTCCCTCCAGCATCTTCGTGATTTCTGCATCTTCGTTCGGGAGGATCGTTGGCATCATTTCGACAACAGTAACCTTCGTTCCAAAGGCATTGTAGAAATACGCAAACTCAATCCCGATCGCACCAGCGCCGATGATGACCATCGACTTCGGAGCCTCCGGCAAGAGCATCGCTTCTGTGCTCGAGATGACTTGCTTCCCATCAATTGTCACGCCGGGTAGTGAACGCGGCCTTCCGCCTGTCGCAACAATGACATGGCTCGCACGAACAACATCAGAGATCGAACCGTCGCGAAAGACATTGACCACTCCCTTCCCAGCAAGTCGGCCAGTTCCAGAGAGGTATTCAACCTTGTTCTTCTTGAATAGATACTCAACTCCCTTTGAGAGTCGATTGGCGACGTCACGGCTTCGTTTGATAATCTTACCAAAATCAAAGCGAAGGTTCTCGTACGATAGCCCCCAGTCGTTCGCACGCTTGAAGAGAGAATAGATTTCTGCATTTTTCAGAAGAGCTTTAGTAGGAATACAACCCCAGTTCAGACAAATGCCTCCCAAGCGGTCTTTTTCGATGACGACCGTTTTCAGCCCAAGCTGAGCGGCTCGGATCGCGGCAACGTAACCGCCAGGACCGCCGCCAAGAATTGCTATGTCGTAGGACTTCTCTTGCATCGTGACTGTCCTCTACCGGTGGAGCTCTTCGTTAGGTGGAAAGAAACCAATAGGAGGAAGAAAATTTGCACATGAAATATAGACAATAGCGGCCTAAAAGTCAACGAACGTCCTGCACGACGCGTCGACCATGCACATCGAACCGAGGAGAAAGTCATCAGGAAACATATTTGATTTTTTAATTCGAATTGATTATTATGTTCCGCACATTTTAGCGTCGCGGAGATGAGCGAGACGAAGAGTGAAGGTGAGAGAGTTGTCGCCACCAACCGGAAGGCACGCCACGAGTATTTCCTTCTCGAAACATTTGAGGCTGGAATTGCGTTGAAGGGAACGGAGGTAAAATCTCTCCGAGAAGGCAAAGCAAGTCTGCAAGAGAGTTACGCCACGATCAAGAACGGAGAAGTCTGGTTGGTGGACATGCACGTCAGCCCGTACGAGCACGCGACGATTGATGCCCATGAACCGACACGGGCTCGGAAACTGCTCCTTCACAAGAAAGAAATTCGCCGTCTGCTTGGAAAACTTACCGAGAAAGGCTTGACGCTTGTACCGACCAGAGTGTATTTCAAGAACGGGATAGCGAAAGTGGAACTCGCCCTCGCGAGAGGAAAGCGTGCGTATGATAAGCGCGAAGCGATCAAGCGACGAGAAGCCCAGCGCGAGGTGGAAAGACACTTTGCTGAGTGAGTATTTTACGCTTGACTTTGTTTCGCCCTTTAGATATACTTGGGTCGTCCGCACGTCGAAAAG
>CAYHSB010000173.1:0-2797 GCA_964359185.1 uncultured Chitinophagales bacterium | reverse complement strand
CGAAGAAAATTCTTGTCGAGGCAAGTCTTGAGCTAGCAGACCACGTGCGTGTACTTTTGAAAAAATTAAGACCATCGGCAAAGTCGCCACATGGAAAAAAGACAAGGCTCGTGTTTCTGGGGGGAATGCTTGAAAGACCAAACTATTTCTCGAGGAGCCTGACAAAGAGAATCAATTCCCTGTTCCCAAGCGTCCAAATCCAGAGTGCTCGGAAAAGCCCCGCGTATGGAGCAGTCCTATTAGCGTTGAAGCGACCCAACCATTCTACAAGGAATCATTCTGGGCGAAGAGCATGAAGATGATGCGAAGAGCGAACCTCGGTATTCATTCTTCGAAAGAGTTTTTTCCAATCGCCGGAAACATTCTTCTCGTCCACTTCTTGCTTCTCCTGGTAATATCTTGTTCGAGTGAAAAAATCACGCAAAGAGAGCAAGGAGCCGTCGCTGGGCCGTCGCTTGGCGCCCGGGAGCAGACACAAACTGTGACGGAGAGTGACCCGAGCTGGGTCGAGTCGACATTGCGTCGCATGTCTCTCGAAGAGAAGGTCGGTCAGATGGTTATGCCGGCGACGAGAGGGATTTTTATCAGTGAAGACAGTGAGGAGTTTCAGAGGCTCACACGGCTTGTTAAGGAGAGGAAAGTTGGTGGACTGATTTTTTTCCAGGGAAATGTCTTTGAGACGTCCTATCTCATCAATAAGCTGCAGTCTTACGCCGATATTCCACTTCTGATTTCAGCAGACTTTGAGCGTGGTGTCGCGATGCGCATCGAAAACACGACTTCATTCCCGTATGTCATGGCGCTTGGCGCAACTCGTGACCCGAAACTCGCTTATGAAATGGGTAAGGTCATAGCCAAGGAGGGTCGAGCCTTAGGTGTGCACCAGAATTATGCTCCGGTGGTTGATGTTAATCTCAATCCTCTTAATCCGATCATCAACGTACGGGCATTTGGGGAAAACCCTCAGCTTGTTTCTGAGATGGCGGATGCTTTTATGAGGGGAATGCACGAGGGAAAGATGATTTCGACGGCGAAGCATTTCCCGGGTCACGGCGACACGGATGTTGACTCGCACTCAGACCTCCCCATTCTCGCTTTTGATCGGGAGCGCTTCGAGAAACTTGAACTTGCACCGTTCCGGGACGCAATTGATCATGGTGTCATGTCAATCATGGTCGCACATCTTTCCCTACCAGCCTATGATACCGCGAAAGGGATTCCATCGACCCTCTCGCCTAACATCGTCACCAAGCTTCTCAAGAACGAACTTCACTTCAAAGGCTTGATTGTTACCGACGCAATGACAATGCAGGGTGTATCGAGGGCTTACGCCCCCGCTGAGGCAGCCGTCCTCGCCGTGAAAGCTGGAAACGACCTTGTGTTGTTGCCGCCGAACGAAGATGTTGCACTCGATGCGTTGCTCGGAGCCGTCAAGCGCGGCGAGATAGGAATCGAACGAGTCGACGAGTCAGTCCGAAAAGTCTTGGCAGCAAAGGCGTGGTTGGGTCTTCACCGAAACCGATTCGTGTATCCTGACACGATTTTTGCAGCCGTCAGCCCGAAGAAACATTTGCGATTGGCAAAGGAGATTGCTCGCCGGGCCATCACACTTGTGAAGAATGAGATGAACCTCTTGCCGCTGGAAAAATTTGGACCGAAGAAAGTTGCGAGCCTTATAGTCTCAGATGACGCTTTACCAACCACTGGTGACCGGTTCGCCAGGCAATTTCGGATGCGATATCCCAACGTACGGACTTTGAAGGTCGATGCTCGGAGCAACGAGGAGGAATATGACTCAGTATTCAAGGAGCTAGAGCGGTCGGATGTCATCGTGTGTCCTACTTACCTCAGAGTTCGGTCTGGGCAGGGAACAATCGGCTTACAACCACAGCAAATAAAGTTCCTGAACAGGGTGCTGAAGTTGGAGAAGCCTACAGTTGCAATCTCCTTCGGCAATCCCTATGTGCTCTCAGACATCAGCGGTGTACACGCCTACGTTTGCGCGTATAGCGACGTCGATGTTGCGGTTGATGCCGCGGTGGAAGCGCTGTTCGGAGAGATAGACGTCGGTGGGAAATTGCCCGTCACAATTCCGGATCTCTTTCCGTATGGTACTGGAGTAGTGCTCAAGAAGACCCGACTCAGGACGGATGAACCAGAAGCAGTGGGATTCGATTCAAGAAAACTGAAGCATCTGGACGACGTCGTCAAGAAAGCGGTTGCCGATTCCTCCTTTCCTGGGGCTGTGGTTCTTGTCGCAAAAGATGGTGTGATCGCGTATCAGAGAGCGTTTGGGACGTACGACTACTCTCCGTATTCCCGTCAAATTGATCTTGGGACGATGTTTGATCTCTCCTCGGTCACAAAGGTCATCGCAACGACGAGCGCAGTAATGAAGTTGTTTGACGAGAAACGCCTTGCCCTCGATGACCCAGTGGTGAAATACATTTCGACGTTTGGACAAAACGGGAAGGAGAAAATCACCATCCGAAATCTTCTTCTCCACAACAGTGGACTTCCTGGTTGGAAAAAGTTCTACGAGACCTGTGCGTCTGCTGAGCAACTCCTGGACTCTGTGTATGCATCTCCCCTAATCTACGCAACTGGTGATTCGACAATCTACAGCGACCTTGGGCTCATAACTCTCGGAAAAGTTCTCGAGAAAATCACCGGCGCTTCTCTCGATCGGTACGTGAACAAAGAATTCTTCGCTCCGCTGCACATGGAAAACACAATGTTCAGTCCCCCCGAATCGCGATGGAGTCGCATAGCCCCAACTGAGATTGACACTGTCTGG
>CAYHSB010000172.1:0-2823 GCA_964359185.1 uncultured Chitinophagales bacterium | reverse complement strand
GAAAAAGAGCTTGGACTCGAGAAGAAGTCAGGCAAGCCTGGCTCCCGACTACCCTCTCTGGGCGAGATCAAAATAGAGAAACCCACGCTCGACGGCATTCGATCGCTTGAGGCCTCGCTTCAGGAGAGGGAGACCGCCGTTGCTGAATTGTCCGAGGAAACAAAGTCCTTGAAGAAAGAACTCAGCAAGCGGAAAGTCAAGGAAGAGATCTCGAACATTGAGGTGCTCCTCAATTCAGCGACTTCGTTGAATGGACTGAAAGTGGTCTCTGCAAGGGTCCAGGCTACAACGATGGATGAGCTGAAGTCGATCGCGGATTCACTGCGCGCGAAAATCGGGAGCGGAGTCGGCGTCCTCGGTGCAATTGTCGATGAGAAAGTCGCCCTTGTCTGCGTCGTGACGGATGACATCATTAAGGAGAAGCATCTCGAAGCAGGTAGAATCGTTGGTGAGGTCGCAAAGCTCGTAGGCGGCGGCGGTGGTGGACGCCCTCACCTGGCAACTGCGGGAGGTAAGGACGTAGAAAAACTCGATGAAGCCCTTAGGAGCACGCACGCGATCGTCAAGTCATTTCTTGTCAAAATCGTGAATCCTGAATCCTGAAACCTATCTTATGGCTCATCTGCCCCTAACGATTGTGTACCGCGAGAAATTCATTCAGGACTCTCTCAACGAGAGCGCCGAGACAAAGAAGAAGATTCTTGCTCAGTGTACTCGCGACATCGGTAAAGCTGTCGACATCATGATTGATGCATTGAACAAGAAGAAAAAGATCCTCCTCTGTGGTAATGGGGGGAGCGCAGCGGATTGCCAGCACATTGCGACCGAGCTCGTCATCCGGATGAGCCACGAGTTCGAGAGGCCAGCCATCCCAGCCATCTCCCTCACGACTGACACCTCAAACCTCACCGCAGGTTCAAACGACATAGGCTTTGAGAATGTCTTTTCTCGATCGATTGAGGCTCTTGGGAATCCGGGGGACGTTCTCATCGCGATCAGTACAAGCGGCAACTCTGAAAACATCAATCGTGCTCTTCAAAAGGCGCACGAGAAAGGCCTCATCACCATCGGACTTCTTGGAAAAGACGGCGGAAAGGCAAAAGCATTTTGTGACCACGCGATAATTGTTCCCTCCAATGACACGCAGCGTATCCAGGAAGGGCATATCACGATTGGACATATACTCTGTGGACTCGTCGAGAAGGAGATGTACGGCTGACTTCTTCCCAAGAAATGAACCATCCTCACCGAAATGATTTTCTCATCCCATTCCTGACCGTTCTCTCCGACATCGTTGCTATTGAAGCAGCTTTTCTCCTGTCATATTGGATCCGTTTCTACTCCCCCTTAGCAAGCCTTGTCGAGATCACACAGGGCTATCCGCCGCTTGACGCGTATGTCTACGGAGCCTTAGTTGTTATCCCGACCTGGCTCTTCTTGTTCAATACCCGGAAACTGTACCGCCCTCGTCGCACGGTGGCGATCAGCGATGAGTTTTTTGCAGTCGTTCGCGTCGTGACGATTGGAATGCTCATCGTCATGAGTGCCGCATTCTTCTATCGAGCATTCTCTTACTCACGTGTCGTCTTTGCGCTCCTCTGGGTAACTTCTATTTTCCTCATTTGCATCGGCCGATTCCTCGTCATTGAGTATGAAAAGCATCGGTACAAAAGAGGGCGTGGCCTTCGCCGAGCGCTCATCATTGGAAACAACGAGACTGCCAACCGTGCGTGTGAAAGCCTTCTCCGTTACCACGAGCTCGGCTATGAAGTCGTGGGGTATTTCGCCGATGCAAGATCAGCGGAGGGCACTCCCCTCTCCTCCACGGTGTATCTTGGAACGCTAGTCGAAGCGCCTGCTTTCATCAAGGGCGAACAGATTGAACATGCCCTCATTGCGCTGACTTACAAAGAGCATCCGCAGCTCTATGAGCTTATCGAGGAATGCGAAGGGTTGAATGTGGAATTCATGATGGTGCCTGACTTACTCGAACTCATGACAAGCCGCGTTCGAATTCAAGAACTGGCCGGGATCCCGTTTCTAAAAATCAAAGAGATACCGCTGACAACCTGGAACCGGATCATCAAGCGCGCCTTCGACTTCATTGTCTCCCTCCTTCTCCTTTTGATCACTTCCCCCATTTTTCTGCTCTCTATTCTCGCTATCAAGTTGAGTTCTAAAGGAAACGTCTTCTACATACAGGAGCGCGTCGGATTGGATGGCAGATTCTTCCATTTAATCAAATTCAGGACGATGGAGATCGACGCTGAAGCAAAGACTGGCCCCGTCTGGGCAACGAAGGACGATCCACGCGCGACCCCCGTAGGAAGGATCCTCCGGCGGCTGAGCATCGATGAGTTGCCACAACTCATCAATGTTCTGAGAAGTGAAATGAGCCTCGTGGGCCCGCGTCCCGAACGGCCGACTTTCGTCGATCAATTCAAATCAGAGATTCCAAAATACCTTGACCGACACAGAGTAAAGGCTGGAGTAACTGGCTGGGCACAAGTAAACGGCCTGCGGCAAACCGCTCCAATCGCCGAGCGAACAAAGTACGATATCTACTACATCGAGAACTGGTCGCTCGTCCTGGATCTGAAAATTATTTTGCAGACCGTGAAAGCGGTCATTTTCGGCAAAGACGCCTACTGACCGCCAATGATTCCTCTTCTTGTCTTCTATCTCCACACTATTGCGGCGGTGTTCGTCTATACGAAGCGTTGGCAGGAGGAAGGAGTTAAGGAAGGAATCCTCGCGGTGGCCTTCATGGCCATAATATTTTCTGTTGGATGGACACTCAGCACCCTACTCCTTCAAGCAGTT
>CAYHSB010000171.1:0-3013 GCA_964359185.1 uncultured Chitinophagales bacterium | reverse complement strand
TACAGAGCTCGTAGTTATCGTAAGAGGAATATGTCACTTCGAAGACACTCGCAAGCCACATGTAAACATCATACGCAATGTTGGGAAATTCCCTTGCGAGCTTCTCACCAAAGAGACAGAGCTCGTCAGGCGTGAGAGCGTGGTTCCAGAAAAGGAGCCGGTAGAGTTCAAGGTCCTCGAGTTTTTGCTCGAGCGCGCCCTCGAACGCATCAAAGATGTCATTGAAGTCAGCTGACTTTGAGAATTTCTCCCGCAACTCTTCAATAGTGAACTTTGCCATTGACACTCCAGAGGCGGTCATGAGCCGCAGATTCACGCCTTCTCGACAGCCCTTTTCTCAAGTAATCTTCAACCTCAGAGAACAAATATCCTTATCACAGCGGCTCCTTTTTCTTCGTCTTGGTGAAGTAGCCGCTGTGGATGCGATCTCAAAGTCCAAAGGAACACTGCGAGGTAGGGGAAGAAGAAAAGGAAGGAGAAAGAGAATCTGCCTTGTCATCGTCGTCGCTGGAAGAATTCAGAGAGACTTAGAATTGAAGGTGGTGCATTAAATGTTCTTGATAACTTTTACAACTCGCCAGATAAACGCGACATCTTTCTTTTTCACGCTCACAGGTTCGTAGTCATGGTTCAAGGGAATGAGATGAACGTAACCGTTCTCGAAGATGACTTTTTTCACCGTGTCCTCATCGTTGGCACGAAGGACACAGATGTCGCCGTTGCGCACCTCGCGTTTCGGGCTGACAATAATGACGTCTCCATCTTCGATCCGTGGCGACATGCTGTCCCCGTCGACTTTCAGGGCGAAGGCATTAGCATCTTTGACATCATCGACGGTGATGTACTTCTCGATGTGGTCGGGATGGAAGATAAGGTTCGGTTTTCCGGCGGGAACCGAAGAGAGTACCGGGATGCGGACGAGCTTCACTCGACGGAATGCAAATTGCCCTTCTCCCTCTGCCCGTTCAGAGCCACCATTTTGATGCGCGTACATCGCCCCTTCACTTGTCAGGAGCCAATGCGTCAGCGTACCCGTGATTTCCCCGATTTTTCCGAGCGTCACCGCGTCCGGCACCTGGTCTCCCTTCTCCCAACGTTGGAGGGTGCGTGTTGCGATATCTAACTTAGCTGCCAACGTGGCCTGATCTAACCCCTTGTTTTCCCTTGCCTCTCGAATCCTTACTCCGATATGCGGTTTCATGGTTCGATATCTCCCTCAAATGAAAACGACAAATTTGTCATTTTCCACTTGACAAGACGACAAAAATGTCGTATCATTACAGCAAGCAGTATACAAAAAAACTTGGAAGAAGTCAAGTGAAAGCGCCCGGAAGTAGTGCCCTAGTTTCGTGGCTGTCACGGTCCAAACCGTGACAGGAACAGGGAACGGTCACGAAATGGTTCGTGACCGTCCATGCGTGATTTGAATTATGACACTACCCACCCGGAATTTGAGAGTTTTTGGACAGCAGAAGAAACCCATGAATGACCTCATCGCCCTGATAGACCAGCAGTGCCAAGGATGCGGCAGAGAACTCAGTCCGAGTGACATCAATGAATTCGAATGCTGCACTGATGCAACTGCGGACGATGTGCTCTACTGCCGAACGCATGTTTCCTCGTACCTTACGCTCTGTCTCGAGTGCTGCGGCGTGTACACAGCAAACCTCGGTGGCATCTGTCGCTATTGTTTGGAGTTCGTTAGTAACGGAGAGCGATAATAATGCGAACGATTTTTCACATCGACGCCGATGCTTTCTTCGCATCAGTTGAAGAGGTGCTCGACCCCTCGCTGAAAGGGAAACCGGTCATCGTTGGTGGAAAGGGACTCCAGCCCGGTCAGGAGAACTGCCGCGGCGTCGTGGCATGTCCGAACTACGAAGCGCGGAAGCTCGGCGTGAAGACTGCAATGCCTCTGATGACCGCCGCGCGACTCGCACCACATGCAGTTTTCATTCCCGGGCATTTCGAGGAGTACCATCGCTTCTCTCAGAAGATCGCCGACATCCTCTACAGCTTTTCTCCCGACATCGAGCCAATGAGTCTTGATGAATCGTTCCTCGACGCAACGGGATGCCTGCATTTCTGGGAGAACGCTGAAGCGATGGCACGGGCGATCAAGAAGAAGATTCTTGACACACTTTCGCTCAAAGTGTCCATTGGAATCGCTTCAAACAAACCCTGCGCGAAGATCGCATCGGATTTCCAGAAGCCGGATGGGCTAACAATCATTCCACACGGAAAGGAAAAAGAATTTCTGGCTCCCCTTCCCATAGAACGAATCCCAGGCATCGGAGCAAAGACCGCTGAAGTACTCCATGCTGCAGAAATCAAAACGATTGGCGAGCTTGCTGCCACATCAAAGTCACTCCTTCATGACCTGCTTGGCGTTCGCGGAGATTTTCTCTATGAAGTCGCCAACGGCCGAGCATCGGATGAGATCCATACCGACGAGTCGATAAAATCCATTTCACGCTCAACAACGCTTGAACACAATACAACGGACTATGAATCCATCGAAGCGCTTCTTCTCTACCTCACACAACGCTGCTGCAAGAGACTCCGCGAACTCCACCGCTGTGCCCGGACAGTCAGCGTGACGGTCCGATATGCGGATTTCTCAACCTTTACAAAACAGCGTACCCTGCGCCTTCCCTCAAACTACGATGCAGTGATTTCTAGCGAGATGGTACAACTCTTCAGGGAATTCGTTCAGCGCGGACGTCTTATCCGGCTCGTCGGTGTTGCAGTCTCAGATTTGTGTCCGTTGAGCGACCAGTATACGATCTTCCAACCGAGAAGCACGCGGTTTGCCCAGCTGTATGAAGGAATTGACAGAATGAGAGAAAAGTTTGGTCGCGACATTGTCTCTCTTGCCAGTACACTCAGGCTTGATGTTGACGAAGATCTTGAGGTTGATGGATTTCGAGTAAGAAAGCCAACGCTCCATGAACGAAACTGACAGCACAGTAGAAATAGCTCCAAACGAATACACGCTTGCCCCGATGCAATC
>CAYHSB010000170.1:0-3027 GCA_964359185.1 uncultured Chitinophagales bacterium | reverse complement strand
TGCAATTTTCTTTTTCAGGAGGACTTTCGCACGGATGATTTCTTTTACCTCCGCCAGCGGTCTCACGCCTTCTTCCTTCACCTCGGTAATCTTGAAAACCCCGTAGCCGCCAGTAGTCTTCAAGGCTTCACTCGCGTCACCCAGTTTTTTCTCATATGCAAATCGCTGCACCTCGTCGTTGAACCCGATGCCGGGTATCACAGTCCCCTTCGAGAATGGAGGAGTCTCCTGCACCGGATATTTGCTTAGTGACGCCTCCTCATCAAAGTCAGCTTGCGAGGCGAGATACGAGAAGTCATTTGCCCGATCACGAATCTGTGTCTTTGTCTGGCTGCTCGCCTTGACACGCATCGTGATGTCCGCGATTTTCACCTCGCGGTTGCTCCGTCCCGTCAGTTTGATCACGTGAAGCCCGAACTGACTTCGTACTGGTCCGACAACCTCACCTACCTTTGCCTTGAAAGCCGCTTCCTCAAATGGCTTCACCATGCGACCCTTCCCGAACCAGCCTAAATCCCCTCCCCTCATTGCCGACCCATCTCTTGAGAATTCTCTCGCCAGCCGAGCAAAATCCTCTCCCTTCTTCGCCCGTTGAGTAAGCTGGCGTGCCTGGTTCCACACTTCCGTGCTGTCTTTCCCCGACGACACGTAGAGGAGGATATGACTGGCTTGAATAACTTCGTCCGTGCCTTTGCGTTCTTCGAGTACTTTCAAAAGATGGTACCCGTCCGTATCCACGAGCGGTCCGATGATCTCTCCAACCTTTGCCGAGAACGCTGCACTATCCCGCAGCGAGCTAAGTTCACCTCGCTTAAAGAATGCCTGGCTCAGGGGAACCTCAGAGTACGTCTTCACCAAAAGAAGAAAATCCGTCCCAATCTTCGCTTGCCGCGTGAACTCATTGAGGTCTCGAAGGACTCCCGTTGTATCCTCGAACGTTGGCGTTTCCGGAAAGAGGATGTACTTTAACCGGCGGGTTGCTCTCTGTTTGAATTCGTCCTGATTCTCATTATAGTATTTCTTGATATCGTCGTCCCCCACAACAACCTCAGAGTCCTTGACAATCCTTGCAGCTTCAAAGAAGAGGTATTCAGCGTTGACGTGGAGGCTTTCATCGACAAAACGGTCGTAGGTCTCTCCCTCAGTGACACGGATCGAAGCTTGAAGCGCGCTTTGGAGTTTTTCCTGCAGGCGCTGCTTCCTCAAAGCGTTCTCGACTTGCACCCAGATCGCACTGTTCTGTGGATCACTGATCGCTGCTTCGTAGGCCGCGCGGTTGAAAGCTCCCGTGGAATCTGTGAACTGTCGAACGAGGAACTCCGGGGGATTGTCCCCCTGGACCCAATCGATGATCTCCTGATTTGTCACCTCAATACCGAGTTTCGCCACCTCATCGTCGAGGAGGATCTGGTTCACCAGCATCGTCCAGGCCTGGTCTCGGAACTGTTGGGATGATTCATCATCCACATCCTTGCCCGTTTGCCGCTTCTGGGCTTCGGAAAGATTCTTGATGATGTCAGAGAATTCCTTGGAATGGATCGAACGTCCGTTTACTTCCCCAATGGCGTCGCTCGCCCCTCGACTTTTTCGGCCGAGTAAATCCATACCCCAGTCAAAGATAATGTAGAGGATGAATACCACTGCAAAAACCGCGAAGATCCCGGCCATGTTATTCCGCATTTTTGTCATGATCGACATATTAAAAGCCGCTCCTCTTCAGAACATCGTCCAAGCGAAACTCTTTGGCAAACGTTCAAATATAAGTGAAAAGGGCCTCAGAAGCAATCATTTTTATTGACTTTGTGGCCTCGGTAGGTTATATTGAAAGTCCCGAAGTGAAGATATCCAACCAGAATGAGCACTGAATATGTTTGTCCTTTACTAACGCTGGAGAGTCACGCGTGCGGAAAAACCTGACGAAGATCATCATCATTGTTGCCTCTGTTCTTCTCTCCATTTATTTCCTTTACCCTACCTATAAAGACAGCCGATATACCCGGGAGTTGCGAGGCCTCATGGGCGAAGATAGTTTGAAGTATGCAGATCAGCACGAGAAGGCAATGCACGATGCCAAAATGAAGCGCTTGAAGCTCGGGCTGGATCTCCAAGGTGGCATGCGGGTACTTCTCGAGGTAGATGTCTTAAAAATGATCGAGGCTACAGCAAAGAATCGGGATGACAATTTCAATGCAATCCTTGCTGAGGTAAAGAAGGAAGCCGCGACCTCGGATGTTCCTCTCCTTGACATGTTCAAAAGTAAATTTCAAGAGAGAGGTATTCGACTTAGCCGTTACTACGGCAGCATCCGCGATACGGACGACAACATCATTAGCGATCTTGACAAGCAGTCAACGGAAGCGATCGATCGGGGAATGGAGATTATTCGTAACCGTGTCGACCAATACGGAGTCTCAGAACCAACGATCCAGAAACTTGGCGGACGAAGAATCATCGTCGAACTCCCTGGCGTGACGAAAGAGGCTGAAGTTCGGCAGCTACTCCAGGGAACAGCACTCCTCGAGTTCAAGCTCCTCAAGGATCCAGAGGTGTCCTACAAAATAATGGACACCATCGACAAGGTCCTTGCGGGCAAAAACATTACTGATACCTCACTTGCAGATACGTCGAAAACGGCGGCGAAGACGCCTGAGGCGAAACAGGACACATCTGTCGCTGCGGCGGCACAGGCGGAAAGCCTAAACGTTGAAATCCCGAAGACCGAGGCGGAACTAGCAAAGGAACACCCCTTTCTCTATCTCGCGCGCCCTGACCAGCAGGGAACGGGTGAAGCATTCGTCGCCGAAGAAGACCGTGATAAAGTGACACGCATCCTTAACCGCGAGGACGTGAAGCGCGTTGTTCCGTCGGACATTCAATTCCTCTTTTCAGCGAAGCATGCCTTCATCTCAGAGGGAAGGCGCTACTACCGCCTTTACACAGTCAAAAGAGAACCCGAGCTCAAGGGGGGCGTCATCACGAATGCTCGTGCAACGATCGATCCGAATTTCAATCAGCCGATCGTCACTA
>CAYHSB010000169.1:0-3060 GCA_964359185.1 uncultured Chitinophagales bacterium | reverse complement strand
AGAAGATTCGCCTCCTCGTCAAGAGAGCCTTAGAAACCTCCCAGCTGAAGAAGGAACTTAAAGGACTGCGGTTGCTCCTTGACAACCAAGCTCAACTCCAAACGATTATTGGAAACACATCTGCAATGCAGGAAGTGTATAAGATCATTGGAATAGTAACGACGGCACCGAATACCACAACCGTTCTTCTGCAAGGAGAGAGTGGGACAGGGAAGGAGCTAGTGGCGAGGGCGATTCACAACAACAGCCCTAATGCTTCCGACCCTTTCATCGTTGTAAACTGCACTGTATTGCCAGAAGATTTGCTGGAAAGCGAGCTCTTCGGACACGAACGAGGCGCATTCACTGGGGCCGTTGAACGTAAGATGGGCAAGCTTGAGTTAGCAGGAGCAGGTACCCTCTTCTTCGATGAAATCAGCGAGTTGAGCCCGAAACTCCAGGGAAAACTACTTCGGCTTCTGCAGGAGCGTGAGTTTGAGCGACTCGGGGGGAACGAGGTGCTAAAAGTTCAGGCACGATTTATCATCTCCACGAACCGAAATTTAGAGGATGGTGTGAAGCAAGGACGGTTCCGTGAGGACTTGTTTTTCCGCATCAATGTTATCGCGATCCACCTCCCGCCTCTGCGTGAACGGAAAGAGGATCTGCCCTTGCTCGTGGATCAATTCGTTAGGAAATACAATGCAAGATTGGGAAAGAATGTGACTGCAATTGGGCCCGGTGTGGTAGAAAGACTCGCTGCCTACGATTTCCCCGGGAACGTTCGAGAATTAGAAAACATCATCGAGCGAGCGATGGTCGTGAACAGGGGAAATGTTTTGACTGTCGATTCATTGGGTCAGAATTTTCTGGAGAGAGAGACTTCAATCTCGATTGAGGAGATCCCCATCAGGACTCTTGAGTTCAGGGAGGCGCGAGCAGAGATTCTTGAAAGATTTGAGAAGAAGTATCTTGAGAAGCTTTTGCTCAGCACTGGAGGAAGCATCACGGAAGCGGCAAAGCTGGCCAAAATCCGTCGGCAAAGCCTTCATCGAATGCTCAAGCGGCACAATCTCACCTCAAATCCACCACGCGGAAAGGGAAACAAGTCTCAGAAGACCTAAAGATGCTCCTACTCTTAGGACGCTGTCCACACCATCCTCGTGGGCTCGATTTCCCCTGTGGAAGAAACGACCTGCTGGCTGCTGGTCGTCAAGTTGGCTAGGAGAATGGTCGGGTCTTCTTGTAAGATCCCTCGGTCGTACAATATACTGTCACCCAAAGGCTTCCTCGTGTCACCGGGGCGGTGACATAAATTCCTCTCTTGAAGAGGCCTCCCATCTAAGCTTTCCCCATTCCGCTTTTCAAAGCCATCTTTTCCCGGTCTCAACTCTTGGCACTATACTTGCTCTCACCCTTCAGGAGAAGACTTGTATCATATCCTCGGGTACTTCATCTGGAAGCGTTCCCTTGAGAAAATATCATCCGAGAGTACTGGTGGTCGATAACGATAGAAATATCCTCGCCGCATTGCGTATTTCATTAGCGGCAGATGGGTACCGGGCAGTGGTCTCCAGTAGCGCAATAGATGCTTTTAGGAAATTAAATCGTAGAAGGTTTGAGCTTGTCATCGCGGACATTCATTTGGATGGACTGGTTGATTCAGGTTTGGCATTTCTGACCGACCTGCGGTATCGTGTGCCCCATCTTCCAGTGATCGCTATTAGCAATTCCCTGGATGGAGAGACGGAAAAGAGACTGAAAGATCTCGGAATCCGTGACTTCTTCTCCAAGCCACTTGAGTTGCGCTCTTTGAAGCGAGCGCTGCGCTCACTCCTTTTATGGAACAGGGAACCGTCACCCCGCAGGAAGAAACCGAGAATAGTGGAACATTTGGCAAGAAGCTGAATGAGAAGACGAACAGCTATGTTTGTTTCTAATTCGGAGCTGGTAACCAACAAACTAACACAACAAAGGAGGATATATGAAAAAGTTTCTCTTAGCGAGGGCTGCAGCCCTTGCAGGCCTAAGTTTTCTCTTCGTTTCTGAAGAGGCGCTAGCGATTCCTTCGTTCGCTAGGAAGTACAGGACAAGCTGCACAACCTGTCACATTGCGGTTCCAAAGCGGAATGCATTCGGCGAAGCATTCCGAAGGAATGGTTTTGTGCTTCCCCGGGGCGATGCACAGCTCACGAAGGAGGAGCCTGTGAGCCTTGGCGCGGAAGGATGGAAGGAAGTGTTTCCGGATGCCATTTGGCCCGGCGTGATCCCGGCGAATTTCCCGCTTGCGGCCTACGTGCACATGCGTGCAATTTATGATCCTCTCAAGCCGGCTGGCCAGAGATTCGGCTTTGACATGCCACACGAACTGGAGTTGTTGTTCGGTACCGCCTTTGGGAACGATGTAGGTGTCTTTGGTGAGTGGATTGCCTTCGAGGCGGGACAGAATGCGGTGGGGCTTCAGCGGTTCTTCTTCCAGTTCAATGACATCCTTAAGGAGAAAGACGCGTTGAACATCAAAGTGGGTCGATTTGAACCCGGCATTACAAGTGGTTACATGCAAGCGAACCGGATTACGCTTGATCGTCCAATCACAATTGATTACAGGGCTTCTGGGGATTGGCGTCCGCGTGACAATCAAGCAGGCATTGAACTTAATGGCATCCTTGCCAGCCGATTTGAGTATGCAGCTGGGATACTTAACGGTGAAGGAAAGACTGTGCCGTTCAAAGATCGCAAGGACGTCTTTGCTCGTGTTGCGTACAAAATTGGCGGAATGGGATTGGATGGTTCCGGAGCTGCCGTCGAGCTCAAGGAGACTGACAATTGGGTCGACAATTCTGTAACCATCGGAGCCTATACCTATCTTGGCAATATTCAGAAGACACCTGCTGCTCCGGCGCGCCCCTACAGCAACAATTTCAACCGCTTCGGATTTGATTTCCGTGGCGGGTACGATCGACTTGAGTTTACAGGAGGACTCATCACTGGTAAGGATGAGAACCCCTTTGGCAACAACAAGGAGCTCACCCACACTGCATATTTTGGGGAAGTGGATTACATTTTCTATCCTTGGCTTAT
>CAYHSB010000168.1:0-3069 GCA_964359185.1 uncultured Chitinophagales bacterium | reverse complement strand
TCAATCTTCGATGGTTGTCGCAAGAACCTCTTGCATGGTGCTTACTCCATCCAATATTCTCTGAATTCCGGCACGTCTCAAGGTCCACATCCCATCTTTTATTGCTTGCTCGCGAATCGCGTTCTCATCGATGTCGTTCCCAGCTTGAAGAATGAGGCGGCGAATTTCACGAGTGAAGTACAGGGCTTCATGAATTGCACACCGTCCCTTGTATCCGCCGCTGCACCTGTTGCAGCCAGCTGCTTCGAAAATCGTTGCTTTTGCCAGCTCCTCCTCTTTGAAACCAAACTTCAAGTAGGTGTCCCTATCCACATCTTTCACGGGCTGTTTGCAAAGGTTGCACAGCGTGCGGACCAAGCGCTGTGCTACAATGATGTTGATCGAATACGCCAACAGAAATGGCTCGATGCCCATCTTGTAAAGCCGAGCAATGGCACTCGGCGCATCGTTCGTGTGAAGCGTGGAGAACGTCAAGTGTCCCGTGTTTGCCAGTTTGATTGCGATTTCTGCCGATGCTCGGTCGCGCATCTCTCCCACAAGGACAATGTCTGGGTCATGACGCAGGATTCCTCGAAGCGCTTGGTCAAAATCCATCTTTGGTCCAAGCTTCAATTGGCGAGCACCCTTGATGATATATTCCACAGGCTCCTCTACCGTGAGGACGTTCACCGTGGGGTCAATAACGTGGGACAGCGCTGCGACGATCGTTGTACTCTTCCCGCTGCCCGTCGGACCCGTCAGGATCACCATTCCTTGTGGTTGATTGATCGCTTTGAAAAAAAGGTCCTGTGCAGGTCCAACCAATCCTAACTTCTCCAGGTCGGTGATCACCTTCCGGTCATCGAGAACGCGGAGGACAATACTTTCATACTTATGTTTGAAATCTTTTCCTGCCATTGGGAGAATAGAGACACGAAATCGAATCGGGTTCCCATCAATCATCCTTTGAATAAAGCCGTCTTGGGCTGCCTCGCGCTCGAACCGGTCGACATTCTTCGAGCGATCCTTAACGACTGCGATGATTGCTTCTGGCGTCGTATTTTCCTGGACGTGCCACAGCTTCAAGTTCCCGTCGAGCCTGAAATGCATCTCCGTCCGTTCTCCTTCCCTTGGGATAACATGGATGTCACTCGCCCCTTGCCGAACGGCCTCCAAGAGTGCTCCTTCCACGAGGTTAATAAGCGCGCTCTTCCCAATCTCCGCTTCGAGAGCTTCCTCGTCGATTGTTGCCTCATCTTCTTTCTCATCGAAGGTGAGTTCAGTCGTCTCGAGAAGTTTTAAGTATTCGTTCTGAGCCGGGATGATTTGCTCCCGAAGGAGCTGGATATCTTTTAAGCGACAATACGCGACCTCGTACTTCCTTACCCCAAAGTTTCTCGCGATGAGGGGGATTCTCCTATCAGTGGGGTCCGCAGCAATAATGATGAGCTTGTTCGGTTGATTCTCGTCGTATTTTAATGGGAGGACTTTCGCTTCAAGGAGAAGGTTACGCATCTTCTCGGGGAGAACCTCTACCATCTTCTTGATGAAGTCTGCTCGTTCCTCTTCGACATTCTCATCCGCGAGATAGATCTCGTGGAAGGCATAGAGGTTGGCAACTTCACGGAAGACCGCATCGTGATCCGCATCAAACTCTGAGACGAGGATTTGCCCGAGGTTGCGACGATTCTTCTTGTTGGCTTCTGAATCCTTGATTGCCAACGCTTGTTCGAGCGTCTCGTAGTCAACTACACCTTTCTTCAACAAGATATATCCGATCTTGTCAGTGATGTCCGCTCGAGGCAGTGCCGTCACTGGCGACTTTCTCACTTCAACCGCTGGATGTAGGACAGGTGCCAAGGTCTCAGCCTATTCTTTGAACGAGAGATTCAAGTCGCACATCATTTCATAGGTTCCGCAGTTACTGTTGTCGGATTTCTAGGTGAAATCGTCGCTGTCTCCGATGATACAATTGTCAGTGCGGTAATAACAATCATGATGACCATCGAAACCGACAGCTGGATGAAGTCTACCGCGTTGCGCAGGCGGTATGTCGTATCTTTCTCATAGTAGTTGGCAAGCTGGAGCGTGGTGGCCTTCAGCGTCCCTGTCTCTGCCCCTGAGTGAAAGCGTGAAAGAGCAGTTTTGGGAAAGACACCTGTGGCTTCGAAAGCACGGGTAATGTCAGTCCCCTTCTTGAGCATCATGGGGATAGCAATGTTCTTGATCTGAGCTTCCATGTATTTGTTCCCACAGGCTTCAGCGGCCATCCGAATTGCGTCGATGTTTTCGCCGCTACCGCTGTAGAGTGCGTAAAAGACACGACAGAAAATCTCTACACTTATTTTGTGAAATAATCGACCGAGGAGAGGTATTTTAATTAAGTACTTGTGGGCAATATACCGCCCCTTCTCGGTGCTTATGAGGCGTATTCCCACAAGGATTGGCGCAACAAAAGCCACTGAGAGGAGAAGCGAATTGCTCATAAGAAAATTACTAAGAGCAAGCGTCGCTTTGGTCATGGGCGGAAGAGGGATTTTGAGTCTCACAAAAAGCTCTGCCATCGCAGGAAAAATATATCCTACATAGAAGAGGACAGCAGCAAAGAGAAAGAACAGCGTCACGGTGGGCATTAGCAGCGCGCTCTTGAGATTTTTCCGAAACTCTGCTTGCCGCTCTAAGAACTTTGCACAACTTTCGTAGATCTCCGCCATGTTGCCGCTTTTTGATGCGAGTCCTAACATATGAGCAGCAAATTTTCCAAATACCGCCTGCTGCCGACGGAAAACTTCTTCGCTGTCCTTCCCCTGCTTTAGCTCTGTATTGATTTCCCGGATTGTCTCCTGAAGGGTTTTGTTCTGGGTATCGTTGACAAGGAGCTGCAGGACTTCATTGAAAGGAAGCTTTTGCTGAATGAGGTCAGCGCTGATGCGAACGAAGGCGATGATATCGGTTTTCGGAGGTCTCAGCTTCAGATCGAAAAGCTTTTTTCGGACATACACGACCCGATACCCCATCTTCCGCAGTGCATCTCTAACTTCATCTCTCGTGTAAGCCCGCTGTTCGCCCGTGATGGCCTTTCCGTTTGAA
>CAYHSB010000167.1:0-3116 GCA_964359185.1 uncultured Chitinophagales bacterium | reverse complement strand
GCGTGCTGCTGAGGTGCTTTCCAGCTTGGGCAGGCTATACCGTGACGAGGGCAACCCCGAAGCGGCCGTGAGTTTTCTGACGCAAGCGAACGAGATTGGACATGACCGCAGAGTGAAACGAGAACTCGCTGATCTCCTTTTTGACACTGGAGAGTATAACGCGGCGAACGCTCACTACACTGAGTTGGCGAAGTCAGCAGTTGCTGAAGATGAACGGAAGTACTTTGAGTCACGTCTCATCATCGGCATGATTCGTCTGGGCAATCTGACTGAAGCCGATGTTGAGGCGAAACAATTTTCTGAGAGCTCCAAAGGTGTTGACGAAGAGTTGGCAGAGTTCGAATTTGAAAAAGGAAGCCACTGCTATAGAAAACAAGATTACACACTCGCTTTGAATACGTTCGAACGGTTAATCAAAGAATATGACGAAACGAAATTCGTCCCGGGCGCGAACTACTGGATTGGGAAGATCTATGAAGCCACGGGACAAAATCAAAAGGCTCTCGAGAAGTATGATGAGATTCTCAAGAAATTTCCACGTGCGGAAATTCTCCCGAGGGTCTACCTCTCGCTCGGGAATCTCAGTTACCGGGCCGAGAAATTCGACTCTGCTCTCCGCTACTACAGAATGATCGTCGACAGCAGATCTGCTCCGCAAGACATTCTTCCCTCTGCAATGAATAATCTGATCGAAGCCTACAAAACATTGGGCCTTTTCGAAGCAGCACTTCAACTCAATCGAACGTTCGTGGAGAAGTTTCCAACCGACGAGTCTGGCCAGGATAAACGCATAGACATGGGTGTACTCTATGAGAAGTTGGGCTACCACGACCAATCCATCCTTCACTTGCAGAGCCTTCTGGAAGACGCAGACATCGACCTTGAGGCTGAAATCCGCTATTACATTGGTGAGGCATATTTTGGCAAAGGAGACTATGAACACGCCATTCTCGAGTTTTTGAAAGTACCATACCTTGTCACAAAGAAGGGACGTGTCGATTGGACGCCGAATGCGTTTTACATGTCGGCTCAGGCCTACGAGAAAATGGGGAAGTACGATCAGGCGATCGGAATGTACCGGCAGATCGTAGACAGACCCGGGATCGACCAGACGTTTAAGGCCGCCGCGCTCAAAGAAATTGATCGTGTCAACACGGTTTTGAAAAAACCCGGAAAGAAACCAGGCGAATAACCGAGCCTGTTTTGTCAAGCAAATCATCAGAGATCTTGCCATGAGGAGTCCCTTAGGGACGACATGTTTATAGAAAAGATACAGAGAAAAAACTACCGAGCCCCATCGGGGCGGCATGATCATTGAAGACATATCGCTCCCACGGAGCTATTCGTTCTTTCTCTTTCGCTGGTCTACAAGCATATCACCCCTGGCGGGGTTTTTCTCCAAGAGTTATCGCCGTGTTAAAGAGAAATGCGGCCTGAGAGACAATGATTTTCATCGATGAAGCAAGGATACATTTGAAGGCCGGTGATGGAGGGAATGGCTGCGTGAGCTTTCGGCGCGAGAAATACGTGCCGAAAGGTGGCCCAGACGGTGGTGATGGCGGCAACGGCGGTGATGTGATTATCCAGGCAAATAAACAGATGAAAACACTTCTTGACTTTCAATATCGGAAACACTACAAAGCAGAAAGCGGAGCACATGGAAAAGGTGCAAACAAACATGGGAAGAGAGGCAAGGATATTCTCCTGCAAGTGCCATGCGGGACTGTCATCCGCGATGCGTTAACAGGGCAGCTAATCCGAGACCTAACGCAAGCGGATGAGCAAATCATTGTTGTGAAAGGCGGAAGAGGCGGGAAGGGCAATGCCGCGTTTGCGACATCGACGAACCAGGCACCTCGGACAGCACAGCCCGGAAAGCAGGGGGAAGAGCGCGACCTTGAACTTGAGCTGAAGCTTATCGCCGATATTGGTCTCGTTGGTTTGCCCAACGCAGGAAAGTCAACATTGATCTCGAAGATCTCCGCAGCACGGCCAAAGATCGCTGACTACCCATTTACGACGCTGTCACCCATCCTCGGCATTGTTCGTCCGCGCGGTGGAGAGTTCGGGGAAAACTTTGTCGTCGCAGACATTCCCGGTCTTATCGAGGGGGCACACAAGGGAAAAGGTCTTGGGATTCAGTTCCTCCGCCACATCGAGCGGACAAAAGTCCTTGCTTTTCTCGTCGAGTGCACGAGTGAAGATTTGCGGCGGGACTACAACGTTCTTGTAAACGAACTGCGGCTTTTCAGATCAACTCTCCTCAAGAAGCCGCGGCTTATAGTCATCACAAAACTCGACCTTGCAGACGAGTATCTGCGCAAGACATTGAAGACATTTCGTATGCGGGATGGAGTATCGGTGTGCCTCATTTCTGCAGTCACGGGTGAAGGCATTCCTCAACTCATCGAGATGTTTTGGAGATTGCTGCAAGAGCAGAGAGCAGCGGAAACTGTGACACGACCCGAAGCTGTCTTGGGCAATTTCAATTCTGGAGGTGACGATGTCCTATAAGCGGCGAATGGTCCGAGAAAAAGTCCTTCAAGCGCTCTATGCGTATGAGATCTCGGGAGAACCAATTCAGAGAATCATCGAAGAGATTGTGAAGCTCAAGTCTCAGAAGCAGGCTCTTGCATTTGCCCAACAACTCATCCATGCCGTCATCGAACATCAAGAAGAAATCGATTCGACGATCAGGAAAAAAGTGACGAATTGGGAGTTCAACCGGATTGCAGTCATCGATCGAGTCCTTCTTCAAATGGGAATTTGTGAATTGCTCTACTTCGAGGACATCCCGCCGAAAGTGACCATCAACGAAGCCATCGAGATTGCAAAACGCTTCAGCACGGAGAAGAGCGGACAGTTCATCAACGGTGTCCTCGATTCGATTCTCGCTGATCTCAGAGCAAACGGCCAGCTGAAGAAGTCCGGCCGGGGGCTTGTTGATGTCACCCTTCGCCCGAAGAAGAAACCTTCTGCCTTAAGGGAGACCTAACTGGTTGGCAACTGAACACACGCCCTCCCCAGCCCACACACGAAGTTCCCGCCGCCAAATCTTCGTCTGGACCCTCTTCGACTTTGCCAATACTTCCTTCTCTGTTCTTGTTCTCACCGTG
>CAYHSB010000166.1:0-3174 GCA_964359185.1 uncultured Chitinophagales bacterium | reverse complement strand
TTCGTCTTTGCAAACAAGGCGTTTGCGACAATCTACGGATATGAAGGTGTGAACGAGCTTGTCAACAAGCCGATCACTCAACTGGTGAGCGATGAGCATAAAGGGGAAGTGCTTGATTGGTTTCTCCGCCATGAGGCAGACAAGAGGGCCACGAGTCGGTATGAGTACAGCGGATTGCGAAAGGATGCGAGAAAAATCGAAGTCGAGGTACGCGTGACCCAGATTCCCTATGAGGGGAAAACCTGCTTGCTCTCGTTCCATCGAGACATTACCGAGAGAAAGCTCCTCCATGAAGAGCTCGGTGAGGCTGAGCGCATCGTGAGTGAAATCCTTGCAACGATGGGGGATGCTCTCGTTATCACTGATCTTCATGGTAAAGTATTGCAGGTGAACCGCGAGTTCGAAAGGGTGACGGAGTATAGCCGCGCCGAAGCTTTTGGATTGGAATTCCCGTATCCATGGCTTCTCGAAGAAGAGATGTCGAGGTTTGTCCTCTGGATCTCCGAACTCCGGACAAAGAGTTACCTCCACGATTTCGATATGAAGTGGCTTACGAAGAGCAAGAAGAAGATTGCAGTGAGCTTGAATACAACTCTTCTTCGAAATACTCACGGTGAGCCAATTGCTATGCTCAATATTGCTCGCGATATCTCCGAGAGAAAGAGACTGGCAGAAGAACTCGAAGCCCGAACGAAGCAGATAGAGCAGCTGTACCAGGAGACCCTTGCAAAATCAGCCGAGATCGAACTGAGGAACAAGGAACTCGATGATTTCACCTACGTGGTTTCTCACGACCTCAAAGAACCTCTCGTGACGATCGAAGGATATGGGAAGATTTTGCAGACCGACTTTAAGAAAGAGTTAGGACCGACAGGGCTGGATTACGTGAATTCGATGATCACTTCTTCTAATCGAATGAAGAAGTTCATTGAAGACTTGCTGGCGCTCACCCGGCTGAGCAGGATCACCGAAAGCTTTCGACCTATTCCAATCGAAACACTCATCGAAGAGATCAAGGGCGATCTGGAATTTGCTCTTCGAGAGAAGAATGTTCAGGTGACCATTGAAGGCTCGATGCCAACGATTCTCTGTAATGAGAGCCAGATGAAGCTGGTGTTCCAAAACCTCATCTCGAACGCCATTAAGTTCAATGACAAGCCCAATCCAAAAATCATCATCGGATATCAAGAAGACTCAGATGAGCATCGATTTTTCGTTCGGGATAATGGAATAGGCATAGAGCCGCAGTATTTTGAGAAAATCTTTGGTATCTTTCAGCGTCTCCATCGGTCGGAGGACTACGGGGGCACCGGAGTTGGGCTAACGATCGTTCAGAAGATCATTGATCTTCACCAGGGAAGAATCTGGGTCAAATCAAAGGTAGGGGAGGGAAGTACCTTCTACTTTACAATCCCTAAATCGTCATAGTGACCATGTATCACAAACCTCAGCCGAGTGATCGAGCATGGATGAAGTTGTGAAAGACAATCACATCAGCGTTCTCTTAATCGAGGACAATGAGCAGTTTGCGAGGCTGGTTTCCCTGTACCTGCAAAAGGATGAAGAGGCAAAGTTCGAAGTCTCCTGGAAACCGGACGGAGAGACCGCCCTGGAAGCTATTAAGAGAGACGACAGCTTCGATGTTATCCTGATGGATTACTTTCTCCCGGGCCAAACAGGATTCGACGTAACAAAGAAACTCTACGAGCGAAACATTCACATCCCAATCGTTTTCCTTACCACAAACCAGGAATTCGACCTCGTACTTGAGGTGCTGAAGCTCGGTGTTGAGGATTATCTTGTCAAGGAAGAAATCCTCAGCCCTGTGCTCCCAAAGACCCTCATCAACGTGCTCGAGAAGCGTGACCTGATGAAACGCCTTGAGGAAATCGAGATCAGTCAGAGACGCCTCCAGGCAATCCAGGAGCTTGTCCTCTCCGTGAGCGCCGAGTTAGACGCGCCTCTCAAGAGCCTCCGAGAGAGAGTAGAGATCCTTGCAAAGCTCCGAGCTTCGAGGGAGGTAAAAAGCCACCTTGCTACAATCGGTAAGAGTCTCGACCGGATCGAGCAGAAACTCCGCCGGCTGAAAGAGTTGAAGGAGGCAAAGTCCGTACCGTATGTGAAGGGCGTTCGAATGATCGACCTCTCGGAGTAGCACCGCTGGGATGATGAGCATCGACTGAACTAAGGGCGAGAAATGAACGAGACGACGAATGCGTTTCCGTGGTATGGTTTCCTCGGTCTCGTGATTGTGGGAGTCGGCGAGTTCCTCCTCTTCATGCGGTTCTGGCTGGTGCCTGTGTACTTTACACCGCTTGTCTGGTCGGGTTACATTCTCTTTGTCGATGCGTTGAACTATAAGGTTCGGGGTGAATCCCTCATTCGGACTCGTCCAAGAGAATTCCTGATCATGCTTCCCTGGTCAGTTGCTTGCTGGGTCGTTTTTGAATTGTACAACCTCCACTTGCAGAACTGGATTTACAGCGGACTTCCCCAGAATCTCTTCGCCCGCACAATTGGATATGTGTGGTCTTTCGCGACTATCTTCCCGGCCATTCTTGAGACAGCAGATCTTCTCCAGCCGATCTTCGAGAGGTTCAAGATGAAGCCTCGGAGAATCTCTCAAGCCACACTTCGCGTAAGCATCCTCTTCGGTTTTCTCTCTCTTACCGTTCCACTCCTCTTTCCACTCTCAACTGCGAAGTATCTCATTGCGTTCGTCTGGTTAGGATTTGCATTCTTGCTTGAGCCGATCAATTATCTGCTGGGTGGAAAGTCTCTCTTCCGCTATTTTGAGAATGGTGAGCTCAAACATTTCTTCAGTCTCATCTTTTCAGGACTGCTTTGCGGATTGCTCTGGGAGTTCTGGAACTATTGGGCAGAGGCGAGGTGGGTCTACGATATTCCATACGCCTGGGCGGGTCCAAGAATCTTTGAGATGCCGCTCCTTGGTTTCCTGGGCTTCATCCCTTTTGCTGTCGAGTCTCATTCGATGCAGAACTATCTCTTGGTTCTTCACAGTCGGAAGAAAGTAATTGTGCCATCACTCACTTCCTCATAAGCTATGAAATTCAAAGTTGCACTTGCACAGACGGATTCGGTTCTCGGTGATGTTAAGAAGAACATCAAGCACCACTTGAAATTTGTTGAGAAGGCGAAGCGGCACGGTGCAAA
>CAYHSB010000165.1:1288-3192 GCA_964359185.1 uncultured Chitinophagales bacterium | reverse complement strand
AGGAACCGCAATTCGTCGTTCCTCCAGAGGAGCTTTCCAGTCGGGAGATCTAACGCGATGATCTTCTGATGCTGAGGGAGGTCGGGTTTAACGTACTCGTGCAAATAGACGATGCCGTTAAAAATGGCCTCCATTCCGATCCACCAGCGTTCTTCGAGCTTGATACCACTCCAGATAACTTCGCCAGTAGTTTCATCAAGGCAGAAAAAGGTAACCGTCTTTGCCGCCGGGTCCCGATCCTCTCCAACGACTCTCCCCGAATCAGAGAAGAGAATTCTCCAGAGGTCACCGGTCGTCTTGAACTGCCAAGCTGGCTTAACCTTCCTATCCGCCCGCCGAAAGATGCGGGGCAAGACTAACTTCATTCGCTCATCCCTTCAAGACGACGTTCAAAGTAAGGCTTTTGAAAATAAAAAACAAGGCAAGTGTAATGACTTCGGGCAGACAAGATGGCACAAGAAATCGGCGGGGGTCACGACGTAAAGTAATCGCGAAGATGAGGCTTCAATTTCTCCAGAGCTTTGGCTCTATGGCTGATATTGTTTTTGAGATCCAATGGCATCTCGGCATAGGTTTGCATGTAGCCATTGGGTTGAAAGATTGGATCATAGCCGAAGCCACTGGACCCACGTGCAGCTTCCAGAATCTTTCCTTCCGTGATGCCCTCAACTACGTGTTCACCTTTGTCCGTGATCAATGCTATCACACACCGAAATTGAGCATTGCGACGACGAGGCGGCACGGCTTTCAGTTCATTAAGTAGCTTTTTATTGTTCTCCGCGTAGGTTGCAGAAGGGCCAGCATATCTCGCAGAGTAGACTCCAGGCCTCTTTGCCAAGTAAAAAACCTCGAGGCCTGAATCATCAGCCAGCGACGGCAGCTTCGTCGCCTGGAAAACAGCACGCGCTTTCTTCAGTGCATTGGCTTCGAGGGTAGATTCAGTTTCTTCAACTTCTGGAATCCTGGGGAAATCCTCGATCGTCTTTACAGTTGCGTTGACCGACGCTGATGCAAGAATTAATTTGATTTCGTCTACTTTGTGCCGATTCTTCGTTGCGAGTACGAGTTCCATGCTTTGAATGTGGCCGAGCAATATCCGTTAGTATCGGTCTTAATATTGAATCTTATCCCGTTTACTTCGCCAATCTTGAAACGCAACAAGAGCCTCATCGCGCATGACCTGGGTCATGCGGATTTTTCTTCTGGAAACCGGGAGCGGCAACTCTTCGTAGATGAACGAATCGTCAAATCCGATATCAGCAGCGTCATGCCGAGTGCCTGCGAAGTAGACATTGTCGAGTCGTGCCCAGTAGATCGCTCCCAAACACATCGGGCACGGTTCGCACGTGGCGTAGAGATCGCAGCCGGCCAAATGAAATGAATTCAACGACCGACAGGCTTCCCGGATTGCGACAATTTCGGCGTGCGCTGTTGGGTCGTTCACCGAGGTCACCAAGTTGGTCCCTCGTGCGATAACCTTCCCGTCCTTTACAATTAGTGCGGCAAAGGGACCTCCCCTCCCTTCTCGCACATTCTTCCGCGAGAGCTCAATCGCTTCCTTCATGTATGAGTTTTCTGACATTCGGTTCTCAATCTCCATCTCGTCGCCACCCGTCACTTCAACCCACAAGTTCTTCCATGGCCTGACTGATCGTTTCCACACCAACAAGAGAGATACCGTCCATCTCTTTCATGTGTCTCAGATTGTTCTTCGGGACGACGATGCGTTTGAAGCCAAGCTTCTTCGCCTCCAGAACACGCTTTTCGATCTGATTGATGGTCCGGATCTCTCCTCCCAGCCCGATCTCTCCGACGGCAACTGACTGCGAATCGGTGGGCACGTCACGAAAGCTGGATGCTATCGAGACAGCGATCCCCAGGTCGACTGCAGGCTCTTCGATCCG
>CAYHSB010000165.1:0-1188 GCA_964359185.1 uncultured Chitinophagales bacterium | reverse complement strand
GATACCCTTCGTTTTCGCAATTTTCATGAGAAGGGCAGTCGACTCCCGCACCTGACTGACGGTGCCCGGGGCGCTCTCAAGTTCTGGACGGCACATCGTCTGAATCGAATCAACGATAACGAAGTCTGGCTCTCCGCGCCCGATGACGTCGCTCACAATCTCCATGTTCGTCTCGGCGAGGAGGAGCAAATTCTTCGAAGGAGAAAAATGAAGTCGCTCCGAGCGTAGTTTGATCTGTTTAACGGACTCCTCTCCTGTGATGTAAAGCACGACGTGGTCTTTGAGATTCGAGGCAACTTGCATCATGAGTGTCGATTTCCCAACGCCCGGGTCGCCGCCGAGCAAGCACACAGATCCGAGCACAATGCCACCGCCTAAGACGCGATCGAACTCATCGAGACCGGTTTTGATCCGCTCGTTGTCGACACTATCGACCTCCGCCATCGGTACCGGAGCAGCATTCTCGGCAAAGGAACTCTTCGCCCGACGCGCTGTCACACGCGAGACAATCTCTTCGGTGAATGTGTTCCATTCACCGCAGTTTGGACATTTCCCGATCCAACGCGGAGATTCAGTGCCGCAGGTCTGACAAACATATTTCGAACGAACTTTTGCCACTGGTTTACCTTTGAAAAAACCCTTTGAATATACAGAAGTTATCCTTCTCTATCAAGGTTTCCTGGCTTGAATGACTGCGACTCCCGGCACACGGAGTTTTTTCTCTACACAACCGACGAGGCCTGCCTCATTGCACCAATCTCTGATCTCGCCATATGTGTACGCGTTTCCACCAATCTCGTTGAAGAGATTGAGACCGACAATAGCCGGAATGAGACGAGACAGAGAACTTGTACTTACCCCATCTCTCACCTGGTCCATGATAAACACTACACCACCATTGTTCAGAGCGGCGGCGATCTTCTTCATCAAAGAAAGGTTTTCCAGAGGCTTCAGCCCATGGATGACATTAAATGCAAGGACAACATCGTAACCACTTCCAAGGTCGTCATTTTTGAAATCCCCCGTACGATGAACTACTCGACTCGACATCCCGAATTTATCAGTTATCCTCCTCCCGACCTCCACTGCCTTCTCAAAGTCCAGAACCTCAGCTGATAACTCTTGATATCGTTTGCACAGCTCGATAGAGTAGAGACCATGTGAACCTCCAATGTCAAGAAGCAGCTT
>CAYHSB010000164.1:0-3269 GCA_964359185.1 uncultured Chitinophagales bacterium | reverse complement strand
GGATGTACGAGTTTCTCGACCGGTTTATTAGTGTCGCTGTCCCGCGTATCAGAGATTTCCGCGGTTTTCCGGAGAAGTCGCTCGACGGACGAGGTAACTTCACCGTAGGAATTAAAGAACAGATTATCTTCGCGGAGATCGATGTTGACAAAGTGACGAAGATCACGGGGATGGATGTTACGTTTGTCACGACAGCAAAGACGGATGAGGAAGCTTACGAATTGCTCAAAGGTCTCGGCATGCCCTTCGTGAGGCGCTCTGAGATCATCGAGATGCCGTCAGAGAAAACTCAGACGCAACAGGAAGGAGCGTAGGGAAAGAGGGTGGCCCGATTGGCAATGGTGGTGAAGGCGAAGCGGGAGCCAAAGTTCAAAGTGAGGAAGCACAACCGCTGCGGCATTTGTGGAAGACCCCGGGGATACCTTCGTAGATTTGGAATCTGCAGAATCTGTTTCCGCAATCTTGCGCTGGAGGGAAAGATACCAGGCATCAGGAAGGCGAGCTGGTAAGATGGAGGTGTCAGGGTTCGAGTTTCAAGTTTACGTACTCACGTGATGGATTGAATCTTCAATCGTAAATCAGAGCGGATAATGCAAACAGACCCGATATCGGATTATTTGACACGAATACGAAACGCGATTCGCGCGCGGCACAAGAAGGTAGACATTCCCACCTCGAACTTAAAGCGTGAGCTTACGAAGCTCTTGCTCGAGCAGAAATACATCACGCGGTTTTCAGAGGCACAGGATGGCGTCCAAGGAACTCTAAGAATCTTTCTGAAGTATCAAGGAACTGAGAGTGTCATCCGCAGACTCATCCGCGTGAGCAAGCCCGGACTTCGCGTATATGTCGATCACGATAAACTCCCCCGCGTTCTCGATGGTCTCGGAATTGCCGTTATCTCGACGTCGAGGGGTCTGATGACTGAAAAAGATGCTCGGAGGCAGAAGCTTGGCGGTGAGGTTCTCTGTTACGTGTGGTGATATGGGTGAGAACGGGAGAGTAAGATGTCAAGGATAGGAAGAAAACCTATACCCATTCTGAAGGGTATAAAAGTCGAGCGAAGTGATGGAGCCATCAAGGTCAAAGGACCGAAAGGTGAGCTCACCGCTACTGTTCATCCCGATATCAACGTCGAGATTAAGGAGAATGAGATTCTTGTGACCACTTCGGTGAGCGATAAGGAACACAAGGCGCTTCATGGTTTGTGGAGAGCACTACTCAACAATATGGTTCGAGGAGTGGTCGATGGCTATCAGAAACGGCTCGAAATCGTTGGCGTAGGATATCGAGCGGAATTGAAAGGTTCGAAGCTCCGGTTGCTGCTCGGATACTCGCACCCAATTGTCTTTGTACCACCAGAGGGGATCAAGCTTGAGGCGCCCACACTGACAAACATTGTTGTGAGCGGTATCGATCGGCATCTCGTTGGACAGGTCGCTGCGAAGATTCGTTCCTTCCGACCACCCGAGCCGTACAAGGGTAAAGGAATCAAGTACCAGGACGAGTACATCCGACGGAAAGCAGGGAAGGCTGCTGCGGCGGCTGCGGGAACGAAGCAGTAGAATTTCGCAGGGATTTTCTAGAGAAGCACATGATTACGAAAAACAGATTAGCGCGTCGACTGCGGATCAAAGAGAAAGTCAGAACGAAGGTTCTCGGGACTCCAGAGCGCCCACGGTTATGCGTTTATCGGAGTCTGGATCACATCTACGCTCAAATTATCGACGACACCAACGGGAGGACTTTGGTGGCCGTATCGACGCTCTCGAAGGACGTCCAGGAACAATTGAAAGGCATCAAAGGGAAAACTGAGGCTGGCAAGCTCGTTGGGGTAACCGCCGCAAAGAAAGCGCTCGAGAAGAATATCAAGGAGGTTGTGTTCGATCGCGGAGGGTCCCTCTACCACGGTCGCGTCAAGGCATTAGCTGATGGGGCACGTGAAGGTGGACTGAAATTCTAGTCATCACGAGAGAGCTGGAGAGCTCGAACGATCTAATGGCAAAGCCATCCCCTTGGGACAGTGTCGGGTCGTCTAATGGCAGGACAGCGGCCTTTGGAGCCGTTAGTAGAGGTTCGAATCCTCTCCCGACAGCAGGACACGAAGTTCGATTTTAACTAAGAGGTGAGCATAAGTGGCGCGAATCAAGGCAAGCGAATTAGATCTGAAGGATAAGCTCGTTCACATCAACCGTGTTGCGAAGGTCGTGAAGGGCGGACGGCGTTTCAGTTTTAATGCCATCGTGGTGGTCGGCGACGGGAGGGGGCATGTAGGTATCGGCCTCGGGAAAGCGAAAGAAGTCGCCGATGCCATTTCGAAGGGAATCGACGACGCGAAGAAGAACATCGTCAAAGTCTCGATCGTTAACAACACGATTCCCCATCTTGTGTCTGCAAAGTATGGAGCTGCAAAGGTTCTCCTGAAACCGGCCTCTCCCGGTACAGGTCTCATTGCGGGCGGAGGGGTACGGGCAGTTTTGGAATCGGCTGGTGTCAAGGATGCACTTACGAAATCGCTCGGATCCTCAAATCCCCACAATGTCGTCAAGGCAACACTACGAGCGCTCCTCTCACTTAGCGATTCAGAATCCGTTGCACAGCGGCGCGGCATGAAACTCCAAGAACTCTTCCAGATGCAGCCGCAGCCAGAAGTGACAGAATCGAACACATGAAGAAACTGAAAATCACGCAGACGCGCAGCATCATTGACGAGCTGGAGCCTCACAAGCGAACTATCAAGGCTCTTGGCTTGGGTCGTCCGAATTGGTCAGTCGTTCACAAAGACACACCACAGATCAGAGGGATGATTGCGAAAGTGAGGCATCTCGTGAAGGTCGAACTGTCGACGTCTGATGGAGAAGGGCAGTAGAAGTTATGGTTGCGGATATTCTTAGCAATTTGAAATACCAGGAAGGATCGCGTAGACCGCGAAAGCGGATCGGACGAGGTCAAGGATCAGGCCATGGAGGCACGGCTACGCGTGGCCACAAGGGTGCCGGGGCGCGCTCTGGAAACAAGCATCGGGCATGGTTTGAGGGCGGACAGATGCCTTTGGTCCGGCGCATCCCGAAGTTCGGTTTCCGCAGTCCGTTCCGTAAGGAGTACCAGATCGTAAATGTGACGCAACTCGAGGCTCTTGTGGAGAAGGGCCGCATTACGGATGGGAAGGTTACCCCGGAGGCGCTTTACAATGTCGGTGCTGTTGCCAAGAAGAATGTGCCCGTGAAAATCCTCGGTGAGGGAGAGCTCAAGAGCAAATTAGAGATCTC
>CAYHSB010000163.1:0-3333 GCA_964359185.1 uncultured Chitinophagales bacterium | reverse complement strand
GACACTGAAGTTCTCATGACTATCCTCGGGGGAAAAGTGGTATATGAACGGACCAGGCCGCTTGCTGTCAACTGAGCAAAGGGGATGACGTGACACATGCTGAGCAGCACCGGATGATAGACGAGCTCCGAGATTATGTCTTCAAGATGAAGGGTAAAGATTATTATGATTTCGAGATGTTCTTGAAGCGGGACAAGGACGACGAGGACTTAGATGAAATCTCCAAAAGAAGACTCGTCGAGTTATACGAGAAATACCACAGGAAGAGGTAATGGAGATTGGCGGCGATGAATGGAGAGATCTTTTTTACCTTACCTCTTCTCATTCTTGTTTTCGGATGCGGTGCTGGTGGAGTTACTGTGAAAGAAGGTGAGAAGGCCCCAGATTTCGTGATGCCATCACAAGATGGCAACTTCGTGCGCTTATCAGATTTCCGAGGTCGGCAGAATGTGGTCCTTTACTTCTATCCGAAGGACGATACACCCGGCTGTACGAAGGAAGCTTGCAGTTTCCGGGACAACATCTCTCTCTTCCGTGAACTGGGAACAGAAATCCTTGGCGTTAGTGTTGATGACGTTGGGTCACATAAAGAGTTTCAGAACAAGTACAAGCTGAATTTCACCCTGCTTGCCGACCCAGAGAAACATGTGACGAAGCTGTATGGCGTAAAGACCTGGTATGGTTTAGCGGACCGAGTGACTTTTGTCATTGACAAAGAAGGAGTGATCAGAAAAATTTTTCCCGACGTGGACGTCAATCATCACAGCGAGGAGCTTCTCGCGTTCATCCGTTCACTTACTCAGTAGATGCCGATCTTGGTGAAGAAAGTAGACCACCCCTTATCCCCTCCTTAACCAAGGAGGGGATAAAAGGGGAGGTTAGAGTCCAACCTGGGAGCACATCATCATGAACTCAAAGAAAAAAATCATTATCCCGCTTCTTCTTCTCAGCACACTTGCTGTCTTCTCACAGCAGAAGACAGAAACGCCCGTGCTAGAGAAGGGCGTGATTGTTGGAGGAAGAGAGAAAGTCGATTTGACGATCTACAATGCCAATCTCGCTCTGGTGCGAGAGGAGAGAACACTTGACTTGAAAAAGGGTCTGAGCCATCTCGTTGTCCCCGACATCCCCGCTACAATTGACGGGACGTCATTGCATTTCTCGAGTCTAACAGATCCCGGTGCCGTGAAGGTTATCGAACAGAACTATCAGTACGATCTCGTTCATCAGGGAAAGCTGCTCGAAAAATATCTCGGCAAAGCAGTTAACTTCGTGCGAATCGATCCATCGACGCAGAAGGAATACACGGTGCAGGGGAAACTTCTGGCGACGGGCTATCGGGCACAGCCGCAAGCGGCATATGACAATCTTGGAAACTACATTGGCGGTCGCACAGATTATCAACAAATTTCGGGCATGATCGCAGAGATCAACGGCAAAATCGAGATCAATCCGGCTGGGCGAATCGTTCTACCAAGTCTGCCCGAGGGTTTGATTCTGAAGCCTCAGCTCGATTGGCTTATCGACAACACGCGAGCAGGGCAGCATCGAGCAGAGATGAGTTACCTCGCACACGAGCTCTCATGGAACTCTAACTACGTCGCACTTGTCAATAAGACTGACAACGCACTTGATCTCACGGGCTGGGTAACAGTTGCGAACAACTGTGGCACGAGCTTCCACGACGCCGGGTTGAAGCTCGTCGCGGGGGACATTCACTTTGTCCGAGGAGAAGTCCGGCCGTCCGAGATGGAGCGCGGGTTGGCCAGGGAGACTGTGCAAGCGGCGCAGTTTCGCCAGGCTGAGCTCTTTGAATACTACATCTACACTCTTCAGCGCCGCACTGACATCAACAACAACGAGACGAAACAAATCGAATTGGTTTCGGCTCCCTCCGTGCCTGCAAAGAAGATGTTCATTTACGACGGACTTACTGGCCAATGGCGTTTTTGGAGGTCGAACTACGGATATCGAGACCAAGCTTCCTTTGGCCAGCAGTCAAATCCAAAGATAGGTGTCTTCATGACGTTCAAGAATGAACAGAGCAGGGGACTCGGTATTCCTCTTCCAAAGGGCAAGGTTCGGGTGTATAAGCGAGATGACGAAGGGAAGGAACAGTTCATCGGAGAGGACCTCATTGATCACACGCCGAAGGATGAGGAGATTCGTCTTTACCTCGGCGATGCGTTCGACCTAGTTGGTGAGCGTGCACAGAAAGACTTTCGGACTGTGGTCTCTGGCCACGTTTACGAGGAAACTTTTGAAATCAAAGTTCGCAATCATAAATCCGAGGAGGTCGAGGTCTTTGTCTACGAGCACCCATGGAGGTGGAACCAGTGGGAGATCACGAAGAGCAGCACCGAGTGGGTGAAAGTTGATCAGTCAACAATTAAATTCCCCATAAAGATTCCGAAGGATGGTGAGAAGGTAATCACTTACACAATTCGGTATACGTGGTAGGGTGGAATGGAAGGAAGATGTTAACAGATATCGACGCATAGTCACCTTACCGAATTGTCATCCCGCGGAGTCCCACTTCTTTGCGGGACGACGAGGGATCTCGTGTGGTAGTCGTTACTCATGAGATTCCCCGAGGTCTCGTCCCGACTCTGTCGGGACGGACTCACCCCGATAAATCGGGGTTCGGAATGACAACGAAAACAGTGACCCGCCATGAAAGGAGGGAATGTCAGTGGACGTAAAAGACATCGATGAGGAACTAAAGGAAATGTATGAAGAGGGTTCGGGAGAACCCAAAGTTCTCAACTCGGAGACCCTAAAGAAACCGATTAGATCGCTTCAGTTGCCCGCTCCGATTGTCGTACAGCGTGGAACTTCAGTCTCTGAGGCAGTGCGGCAGATGCAGGAGCGACACATTGGGTGTGTTCTCGTTGTGCAGAAGGGAGTGCTTGACGGCATCTTTACCGAGCGCGATATCCTGATGAAGATTGTCGGTGCGGGAAAGGACCTCTCGAAGACGAAAGTCGAAGAAGTGATGACTCCTAACCCAGCAGCCTTGCAAATCGATGATATGATCGCATTCGCGCTCAACTACATGCACATCGGCGGGTATCGACATGTCCCTGTGGTCGATGAGCAAGAGCGTCCCGTAGCGGTGGTTTCGGTGAAGGACATCGTCGATTACCTTGCAGACTACTTCCCGCAAGAGCTGCTCACGCTCCCTCCGCGCCCGCTCCGAACAACTAGCGCACGCGAGGGGGCCTAGGTTTCTTTCCCCCGAGAGGAGGGTGGAAGTTCTCCCCTAAGGCTTGTGATTATTAAGATGAAGAGTAGCGTGACGACGGAAGAGAAGACGGCGAAGTTTCATCTCCT
>CAYHSB010000162.1:0-3407 GCA_964359185.1 uncultured Chitinophagales bacterium | reverse complement strand
GATGATGGGTATCAACGTGCTGCTGGTGACTGGGAGACGAACGAGAAATTCCCTCATGGTCACCGCTGGCTGACCGATCAGATTCATCAGAAAGGATTTCTTGCAGGTCTCTGGCTTGCACCATTCGCTGTTGGAGCGAGGAGTGAATTGTTCAAGGATCACCCTGATTGGGTGTTGAAAAGCCCGGAAGGTTCTCCACTGAAGGTGGTGAGCATTGAGAACTGGGGCGGCGAAGTCTACGTTCTCGACGCGACACTTCCCGACGTTAAGCACTGGCTCACTGACTTGTTCCGAAAGGTGACCCATAAATGGGGATATGATTATGTGAAAATAGATTATCTCTTTTTTGCGGCCTTGGGGACTCAATACAGCAAGCCGGTTTCCACCGCCCAAGCCTATCGAATGGGAATGGAGGCAATCCGCAAAGGTGTGGGATCAAAGAAATTCATTCTTGGCTGTGGTGCACCGATGGGGATCTCTGTGGGATTCGTTGATGGTATGCGCATCGGTCCAGATGTCGAAGCATCATGGAATGGCGTGTTGCCTACAGTCGCCGCCGCTGCAAACCGCTATTATTATCATAACAAAGTCTGGTTCAACGATCCCGATTGCCTTGTCGTTAGAGATCCGCTCACGCTTGATCAAGCAAGAGTCTGGGCGGCCGTCGTTACCCTTTCGGGTCAAATGAGCTTGCTCGGTGATAAGCTGGCTGATATACCCCCAGAGCGTATCGCTCTCCTTGCGAAGACTCTCCCTCTGTACGAAGAAGGTGCGATCCCCGTAGACCTCTTTGAGCCGGAAGAGGAGTTGGGAATGACAATCAGAAATGCTGAGGGAAAAGAGTTTCGACTTTCGAGGTCTGTTCAATTCAATGCAGGGGACAGCAACGAGTGGATTGAACCTGACTTCGATGATAATAACTGGCAGACGGTTTCAATTCCAAGTCCATGGGAGAACTACGACGGCCTCGAAAACTATGACGGGTACGGCTGGTACCGATTGAGATTTTATCTTCCATCCGAATGGGAGCCATCAGACCTTACATTCTTGCTTGGCAGGGTTGGCAACTGTGATGAAACGTTCCTCAACAGAACGATGATCGGCGCGACAGGGTCGATGCCACCGAAATATCAGGACGCACGGAGTCTTTTCAGAGCTTACCTAATACCGAAAGCGATCGTCAACTGGAAGGGGGAGAATGTGCTGGCCGTGCGGGTCTACGATGGTGGAGGACAGGGTGGAATTTACAGCTTCAGGAAATTACACTTGCCGAAAATCTGGAACCTCACCGTGAAGAAGAAGTCTGAAGAATGGAATGTCGTTGGCGTCTTCAACTGGGAGAGCTATTCTCAGAGAATCGAAATTGCGTTGGAAAAGCTCGGCCTTCAGCCCGGTGGAAAGTATCTTGCGTATGAATTCTGGGGGGATGAGTTTCTTGGGGAGATAGAAAGTACAGTTGAGCTTGATCTTGAGCCGACATCGTCCAAGGTCCTCGCGATTCACCAGCTTCAAGAGCGGCCGGTGCTACTCTCGACTTCAAGGCACATCACGCAAGGTGCTGTCGACATCAAAAAGCTCACGTGGGATGAGAAGAGAACGACGCTAGAAGGGAAGTCGCAAAATCTCCGCAGAGGCGAGTACACACTTGTGGTTTGGGTTCCACCAGGCTACAAATTCACGAGAGCTGTTACGGCTGTAGATTATGAGACGACGACCATCTCCCAGTCCATCGTGAAAGTCACCTTGAAGCTCGGGAAGGATAAGCCGCTCGCCTGGAAGCTGCAGTTTGAACGAACTGTAAGATCAATTGAGCCGCGCCAGAATGTCAATCCCGCCGCATCCTGAGCGTGTCGAACGATGGCGGGGACTTTTTCCTTCAGAGAGGTTAGGCGGCACGTTTACTTGATTGATTCTTGAATTGTCTTTTGGCACCACTCGACGAATAAGGTAGCCTCTTCGACTTTCTTGCGGAGGATTCCTTCATCAAAACTCACGTTCTTATCAAGGAGCTGGACGACAGTTAAGACGTTTGCAAGTCGAATACCCTGAGCAATCCGACGGAGCTCTGCTTCTTCTGGCATGACGTGTTCTCCTGTTTGGATGTGCGGGCTAACGGGCTGGCGCTGAGCTGCGGCGCATTGTGCGATGATTAACGTAGACCGCGCGGGCGGCTTTGAATGATTTATTTTCGTGTGGTGGCATTAGTTTACACTCCGCTCAATCCGACATCTTGAGCTGCTGGTTAGGGCGCGGCACCTACTTTGCTATCAAAAGTGAAAGTTCTCATCAAACAAGAAGGGATCAATATTAGCAAACATGTCTGCTTCGCGACGCAAAACAGGGCTGATCCCATTGGAAATGAACCACACGAGAACACGACGACCAAACGATTTTACCGCCCTGACGAGTGGTACATAATCTTCGTCACCGGCGACCAGAACCGCAGTGTCATAATTCCGATGGAATGCATGAGAAAGCATGTCAGTCGCAAGAGAAATATCAACCTGCTTAGACCGATTTCCAGATTTCTTTTTGAAAACGGACGGTTGCTCGATACCTAATCCCTTCAGTTGGTCAATGATCTCATCGATCTTGAGTTCATCCCCCTGGACTGAAGTGTAGTAATGACGACGAATTGTCTTCGCTTGCTGGATAAGTGGGTTTTGGAAGCGAGTAGGCCAAACATAAACATTCGGAACATAGTAGACGCCATGAATCGGCCCGGTGCCGCGAGATTTTAACTCTTCTCCATAGCGAATGGCAAAGTTCTCGCCATCAACAAAAAGCATTGTTGGAGAACCTTGATGATAATTTGGGAAGAGATTCATGATTTGTCCTATTCTTGGTGCCGCGCCCTAAAGATGGTTTATACGATGTGCCTGCAGCGTCATCGGGGACCAGCAGGGTTGTATAACCTCGTTGGAGAAAACCGAAGGTCGAGATGCCAATCAACTGTGATAACTAAACATCCGTCCGAAACCAAAACACTCGATCGGCTCTTTGGCAGTCGCGCGAGGTCGAATTCACGTTGGAAATCCCATCCAAGATACGTAAACCTCTCCTGAAGGTCAAACACTTCTCTGCGTTTCATACCGCCAATTCCTGACACCTGAGAAGAATCATCAACCACAGGAAGGAGGGGTTCTAGAAGGGGAGAGGAAGGAGGGTCATCGCGAAGGGGACTCAGAATCGATTTCCTTTGTCTCGACTACTTCAACAATCTTTCCAACCATTCAGACGCCCTTCAGGTCATTAATACCCCTAATAAAGGAACCGGCCATCTCTTCAGGTCTCATAGCTCTAGCATAATTAGTCTCCACTTTCATCCCTAAGTAATCAAACCGATCTTCTCGTTACTTCTTTGCTCGTGTCCCGCTTTCAGCGGGATAAACTCCGAAGTAACCAAG
>CAYHSB010000161.1:0-3528 GCA_964359185.1 uncultured Chitinophagales bacterium | reverse complement strand
CCATACTTTTCCGCCATTGTCTGGAGGAAAAGGTGATCATCCGCGTTCTCATAGCTTGTCTGCAAAATGTTGTGGTCAACATACGTTACGCTGACGCGGTTTTTCACTCGCGAGATGCCGAACTCTTCGAACTGCATCCATACCATTGTGCCCGTTGCGTCTTGCACGAGCGTCTCGTCGATGCGGATGCCGATTTCCGCGCCCACCTTCATCTCACCTTCGACGAGATGAGTACGGATGACTTTGTGTGTTAGTGTCTCTCCCATTGCTTATTCCTCTGTGATAGATGTCCTCGCATTCTTCCCAATGAACATGCTCTAACTCTGAAATGTCAAGACGATCTCACCAGTTCCCAAAATGCTTTCTGGATCTGCCGCGTAATGGGACCGGGGGTACCGTTCCCGACAACGATCCCATTTACTTTGACCACAGGTGTAATCTCCATCGTGGTGCTCGTCGCGAAAAGTTCTTCAGCATCAGGAAGCTGCGACTCGAGGATGGGTGCCTCTTGTGTTGCGATGCCGATCTTGTGGCACAACTCAAGAACAACATCGCGCGTGATACCCGCCAGGGTGTAATTGCTTTTCGGATGTGTTGTTACAACTCCACCGAAGACACCGAAGAAGTTGCTCGCCGTTCCTTCAACGGCCACCCCATCGCGGATGAAGATCGCATCGTCGGCTCCGACGTCAAGCGCTCTCTGCGCCATCAACACATTAGGCAGTAGACCAACCGATTTGATATCGCATCGCGACCATCGGATGTCTGGTACGAGGATAACCGAGATTCCATTCTCAAGTTGATTGCGTTTGGGTTGGTATTCCATCCCGGCAACGTACACGTTCGGCTTTGTACCTCGTGGAGGAAACGTGTGGACACGAGGTGCAGACCCACGAGTAATCTCGACGTAGATCAGTGCATCACCACTTGTCAGCCGGTTCTCAGCAATCAACCTCTTTGCGACATCCCCGATTGTCCCGAAGTCTGAAAACTCGATCCGAACTGCCCGGACACTCTGCTCCAAGCGCCTCAGGTGCTCATCAAGCCTGAAGGGCCGACCATCGTAGCACCGAATCACCTCGTACACTCCATCTGCAAAAAGAAAAGCGCGATCATCAACTGAGATCAGGGCCTTCTCCTTTTCGACAAAATCTCCATTGAGATAGACGATCATCTTAGTTTCTCATGTTGTGGAAATTGAATTCAATATATCCTTTTTCTCTACCTTATTCAACAAACCCTCCGCATGGATCTAACTCTTTCTCCCATGTAGAAAGAGATCGTCGGGGTCTCCCGACCCCGACAAGCGCAATTGTTCCCATTGCACCTCCTCCCGATTGAACTCAGAGTCTGTGTTTCCCCTTGATTCTTCTGAAAATATTCACCATTTTGTTCATGCTTTTTCCCCTCTTTATTCCGCTCCACACCAAACAAGAGGAGTAACTCCCATGATCAAGAAAGGCATTCTCACTCTCAGCATCGTAGCGCTGTGCCTGTCTTTCGTCTCATGGAAGAGCATAGACGAAGGCATGTGGCTCTTAAACAAACTCCCCCTCGAAGCGATGAAGGCGAAGGGTCTGCAGCTCTCTGCCGAGGAAATCTTTAGCCCCACGTCACCCAGTCTCAAGGATGCCGTTGTTCTCCTCGGAGGCGGGACTGGGTCATTTGTGTCCGCCGAAGGCCTCATCATGACGAATCACCACGTTGCCTTCGGTGCTATCCAGGCGCTCAGCACCGTCGAGCACGACTACCTCAAAGATGGTTTTCTTGCAAAGTCGCGTGAGGAAGAGCTATCCGCCGAGAACTACACGGCTGCAATCAACAAAGATATCGTTGATATAACCGCTGAAGTTTTGAGCGCCGTGAGCGACACGATGAGCGCAGAGCAACGAGCGAAAGCCATCGACGCGAAATCCAGAGAACTCGAGAATCAGTGGAAAGAGAAAACAAAGCTCGACTGCCGGGTCACGGATATGTACAGTGGACTCAAGTATTATCTTTTTACTTCCGAACGGCTCCTCGATATCCGACTCGTCTTCGCCCCGCCCAGTTCGGTCGGGAACTACGGTGGTGAGGTCGACAACTGGATGTGGCCGCGTCATACAGGCGACTTCTCGATCTTCCGCGCTTACACCGGTCCCGACGGAAAACCAGCCAGATACTCAAAGCAAAACGTTCCGTACAAACCCGTCAAGTACCTCCCCGTTTCCGGACAGGGTGTGCAAGAGGGTTCATTTGTCATGGTGATGGGCTACCCCGGACGGACCTTCCGATATCGCGACTCATACTCGATTGCACTCGCACAGGAGGAAACGTATCCGGTATCGGTTGACCTCTTCAAGACCCGAATCGACATCATTGAGAAAGCCGGGAAACAGGACAGAGCAGTTGCGATCAAAATGGCGGGCAAGGTCCGTGGCATCGCAAACACGTACAAGAATTATTTGGGAATGCTCGACGGAATGAAAAGATACAAGCTCCTAAAGTGGAAGCAAGACCTCGAAATCGATTTTACGAAATGGCTTGGTGCAAGTCCTGATCTTCAAAAGAAGTACGGAGACGTCCTCCCGAAGATAGGAGAAGCATACGCTAACCTTCGGACTTTCAACAAGAAACAACTAGTAACGGGAAACATTCTCGGCGCCAGTGACATGCTGAGAATTGCAGCTCGGTTTATGAGCTTTGCACGATCGAAGGCAAAGCAAGAACCGACCGAGGGGGAGATTTCAACCATGAAGAAGTTCATCCGAGACGTTTATAAGGATGCGTATTTGCCTGCAGACCGAGAAATCCTGACTGCGCTCCTCAAGAAAGCCGCTGACCTTCCCCCTGGCCAGAAGCTTGCGCCTGTCGAAGAAATCGTCAAAGGTAAAACGGGTGCAGCGAGAGAAAAGGCAATCGAAGAGTACGTTGAGGATCTTTACTCTGATAGCCGTGTGACTACTGTCGAGGGTTGCGACGAACTCGTCGCGAAAAAGGTAGAGAAGATCGAGGATGATCCGTTTGTTCGACTTGCACATGAGCTCGACAAAGAAAACAGACAAATCGGTGAGAGGGTGACGAAGTTCAACGCGACGATTACAGCTCTCCGAACTGGACTTATGGACGGATGGAGCCTGTGGAAGGGAGGGTTGACATACCCCGAAGCCAACCGTACACTGCGGCTTACATACGGTACGGTCCGAAAATATGTCCCTCGTGACGCGGTGGAGTATAACTGGATGACAAAATTAGGCGGAGTCATTGAGAAGGAGTCGAACGAAGATCCTTTCATCATCCCGCCGAAGTTGAGGGACATGTACGATAAGAGAGACTTTGGGAACTATGCCGATCCGAAACTTGGTGATGTGCCAGTTTGCTTCCTCGCAGACTGTGACATCACGGGCGGCAACTCTGGCAGTCCAGTTGTTAACGGGCGAGGAGAATTTGTCGGCGCAGCGTTCGACGGAAATTGGGAGGCCATCACTGGAGATTACCGCTTCGAGCCTTCCATGAACCGTATGATCAGCGTGGAGTCACGGTATATTC
>CAYHSB010000160.1:0-3572 GCA_964359185.1 uncultured Chitinophagales bacterium | reverse complement strand
GGCTTGCAAAAGAAGGGAGGCGATACAAAGGCTGCCTTTACTGTGGGTTGATGCTAACAAGGACAGGGCCAAAGGTCGTTGAGTTCAATTGTCGATTTGGCGACCCTGAAACGCAGGTGATTCTTCCTCTCGTTGAGGGCGATTTCGCTGAATCTCTTCTTGCTGCGGTAACCGGAACTCTTCAGAACATCAAGGTGAAGCACCTCCGAGGGACGGCTGTCTGCGTTGTCGTCGCTTCAGGGGGTTACCCCGACAAGTACGAGGTAGGAAAAGAAATCCTTGGTCTCGATGCAACCTCCGGACTCGAGGACGTTCTCATATTCCATGCGGGGACTAAGCTCGAACACGACAAAGTTCTCACTAGTGGCGGTCGGGTTCTTGGAGTCACTGCGCTCGGCCCAGCTGACAATCTTGAAATGACAATATCCCGCGCCTACCAGGCCGTGAGTAAGATCACTTTTGACGGGGCGTATTACCGAAGTGATATTGGGGCGAAAGCCTTGAGAGCTGTTGAAGCGGTGTGAGTTGCGGCGGCGCATGAGGTGAACGTGCGATCCATAACCAGTGAAAATGACTTGCTAGAGAAAGTCCTCGACGGCGATCGGTTCAGCGTCGCGCGAGCAATTTCCATCGTGGAAAACGAGAACCCAGAAGCTCGGGGGATCCTCAGTTCAGTTTTTCCCTACACAGGCAAGGCGTACCGCGTAGGAATTACGGGGCCACCAGGAGCTGGAAAAAGTACGATCGCGAACAAACTGGCAAGGTTCTACCGCGATGAGAACCGGCGAGTCGGAATTATTGCCGTTGACCCGACAAGTCCGTTTACCGGTGGAGCGCTCCTCGGTGACCGCATTCGAATGACGGACGTTGAGCTTGACGATGGAGTTTTTGTAAGGAGTATGGCCTCTCGCGGTAGCCTGGGCGGACTAAGCAAGAAGGCAAGCGAAGCTGCCGACATCCTTGATGCGGCTGGAAACGAAATTGTGATCCTTGAAACAGTCGGTGTGGGTCAATCAGAACTTGATATAGCGGGTGCCGCCGACACGACGATTGTCGTGCTCGTTCCGGAATCCGGCGACTCAATTCAGGCAATGAAAGCAGGCCTCATGGAAATCGCAGACTTTATTGTTCTGAACAAGTCCGATCGGCCCGGTGCAGACCAGAGCGTCGCCTCTATCCAGATGGTTCTAAAGATGAAGCCCGTGACGGATGGCTGGACCCCTGACGTAGTGAAGTCTGTTGCGAGCGGGGGAGAGGGAATCGAGCAGATTGCAAGGGAGATTAGGAATCATCGTGAGTTTCTTGAAAGAAGTGGACTGTTGCACAAGAAGCGCCAGGCACGTCTCCTCAACCGAACGAGAGAACTCGTCAACGAAAGATTGCAGTTTGATTTCTGGAATACCGAGCGGGAGGCTGTACTTGGCAAAAGGATCGAAGAGATTCTCTCGCTTCGGACGACTCCATATGATGTCGCTGATGAATTGTTCCTCACTTTTCAATCCGCTCAAGGTTCTCAAAAGAACGTGAAAGGAGTTTGAATTGAACCAGGAAATCCACGTCGAAACCGGATTTGATTTCACCCCGACCGAAAGCATGAAAATGGTCCAGGAGCTAGCGCATAATTTCGCTGAGCGCGAAATCAAACCTCACGTAATGAAGTATGATGAATCACAGGAGTTTCCGTTGGAGATCATGAAAAGGTTGGGAGAGCTCGGTTTCATGGGTATCACGTTTCCCGAAAAGTACGGCGGGGCAAACTTCACTTATCTCGAGCTTGTCGCCATTGTTGAAGAGATCTCAAAGTACGATCCTTCGATTGGGCTGAGCGTCTCGGCTCATAACGGACTCTGCACGAACCATATCTATACTTTCGGGAATGAAGAGCAGCGCGAAAAGTATCTGCCCGATCTCTGTTCAGGAAGAAAAATTGGTGCTTGGGCACTTACTGAACCTGGCGCAGGGAGTGACGCAGGAGGAATGAGGACGACAGGGGTTCGTGATGGTGACTCTTACCTCCTGAATGGAACAAAGACCTTCATAACGCATGGATCGGTCGGCGGCACAATCGTGGTCATTGCGATCACGGACAAGTCGAAGGGAAAGAAAGGGATCTCAGCTTTCGTCCTTGAGCCAACTATGGAAGGAGTTTCGGTTGGTAAGAAAGAGAACAAACTTGGGATGAGGGCAAGCGATACAGCGTCATTGGTTTTCGATAATGTTCGTGTTCCAAAGGAGAACCTCATCGGCGAAGAGGGTGCAGGGTTTACACAGGCTCTCCACGTTCTCGATGGCGGACGTATTGGGATTGCTGCGCTTTCGACGGGAATTGCGCAGGCATGCCTTGACCACAGTCTGAGATATGCAAAAGAGCGACAGCAGTTTGGAAAACCTTTGGCGGAATTCCAGGCGATTCAGTGGAAGCTGGCGGACATGGCAACCGAAACTAGAGCTGCTCGCCTCCTCACGTACAAAGCCGCTTGGCAAAGACAGCAGGGCAGGGACGTGAACCTTATCGCGGCGCAGGCTAAATATTTCGCAAGTGAAGTCGCCGTCAGAGCAGCGAACGAAGCTGTCCAGATCCATGGTGGCTATGGATTCACCAAGGAATTCCCGGTCGAAAAATTGTACAGGGATGTTAAGCTCATGACCATCGGCGAAGGGACCTCAGAAGTGCAAAAGATGGTGATAGCAAGAAATATCTTGCAGATGTGACTTGACGGCCTTCTCTACACGACCATAGTTCTTTACAACTAAACTGGCACATGCCCACTATTATCGGCACTGAAGTAAAAAAAGACCTGACATTCCAGAAGAATGAAGATAATCTCAAGAACCTTCTTCGTGTCCTCAGGGCAAAGGCAGATGAAATCAAATTAGGAGGCGGGACAGCGGCCATCGAGAAGCAGCACAAGCGCGGGAAGCTCACAGCTCGGGAGCGTATCGCCAAACTCATCGATCCCGGGAGTAGCTTCATTGAGATCGGTCTCTATGCTGCCTACGAAATGTATGAGGAGTATGGCGGTGCGCCAGCATCTGGTACAATCTTCGGAATCGGAAAAATTCACGGACGAGTCGTCGTCATCGTCGCCAACGACGCGACGGTAAAAGCGGGAGCGTGGTTTCCGGTCACGTGCAAAAAGAATCTCCGTGCTCAGGAGATTACCATGGAAAACCGCCTTCCGATTGTGTACCTCGTGGATTCTGCTGGAGTTTTCCTTCCTCTCCAAAGCGAAATCTTTCCTGACAAGGAACACTTCGGGCGAATTTTCCGAAACAACGCGGTAATGTCGTCGATGGGTATCCCGCAGATCGCGGCCATTATGGGCCCGTGTGTCGCGGGTGGCGCCTACCTCCCAATTATGAGCGATGAGGCCCTCATTGTCGAAGGCACGGGGAGCGTTTTTCTCGCGGGTCCGTTTCTTGTAAAAGCGGCAATTGGTGAAGAGCCGGACATCGAGGAACTCGGTGGCGCCACGATGCATAGTGAAATCAGCGGCGTGACTGACTATAAGATGAAGAACGACGATGAATGCTTGGAAAAGATCAGAAGCATCATCGGGAAGTTCGGGCAC
>CAYHSB010000159.1:0-3649 GCA_964359185.1 uncultured Chitinophagales bacterium | reverse complement strand
GCTTTAATGCCTTCTTAAGTATCGGCGTGCGGTCATAGCCAATGATCCTCAAACGAGGGTGAGCCTGCTTCAGGGCAAGGGCAAGCGAACCGCCAACAAGTCCAACACCAATGATTGAGATTCTCTTGATTGGCTTCAATGGGCGAGTGTCCTACCGATAGCTTCTGCGATAAGACGAACCTCTTTCATCAACTGGGCGAACTGCTTCGGATAGAGAGACTGTGCACCATCGGAGAGTGCACGGTCGGGATCGTTATGCACCTCAACCATGATACCGTCAGCGCCGGCAGCCACAGCAGCACGTGCCATCGGGATTACTTTGTCGCGGATGCCCGTTCCGTGTGATGGGTCAGCGAGGACGGGCAAGTGACTCCGCTTGTGCACAACAGGAATCGCACTAATGTCGAGAGTATTCCGCGTTGCTGTCTCAAAAGTCCGGATCCCCCGCTCGCAGAGCATTACACTGCGGTTGCCGCCGGAGAGGATATACTCGGCGGACATGAGCCACTCTTCAATTGTAGCAGCCATCCCACGCTTTAAGAGAACTGGTTTGCGCGACTTCCCCAGTTCCTTAAGGAAAGTAAAGTTTTGCATGTTCCGCGCACCAACTTGCAGCACATCGGCATATTGCTCCACCAGCCGGATCTGGCTCGCATCCATGACTTCGGTAATGACGAGTAACTCGTATTTATCGCCTGCGGCGCGGAGGAGTTTCAGGCCTTCCTCACCCAATCCCTGAAATGAGTAAGGCGACGTGCGCGGCTTGAAGGCACCGCCGCGAAGGAAGTTGGCACCGTGTTGTTTCACGGCCTTCGCGATCGTGAAGATCTGCTCACGGCTTTCTACCGAGCACGGGCCTGCCATGACGACGATGCCCTTCGCACCAATTTTCACCCCACGAAGATCAATGATGGAATCATCCCGGTGAAAAGCCCGACTCGCAAGCTTAAACGGCTCGGTGATACGGTAGACCTCAGCAACGCCGGGAAGAACCTGGATTTGCCGAATGTCAAACTCGGGCTTCACACCAATTGCACCGAGCACGGTTTGACTCTCGCCAGTGGAGCGGTGGACATCAAATCCAAATTGGTTCAGAGCCTTGATCACGTGCTCGATCTGTTTCTCCTTAGCCCTTCTCTCCATTACAACGACCATACTATCTTCGCATCTCCCTTCTATTTTCTTTGTGCTCTTTGCGTTCTTTGCGGTTATTCTTTTCCACCTATTGATATCGATCCAACTTGAATCGTTCCCCGAGGTATAGCTTTCGTGCTTCCGCATCGTTGGCGAGAAACTCTGCAGTCCCAGACTTGAGGATTTGGCCTTCGAACAATAAATATGCCCTGTCAGTGATATGGAGTGTCTCGTGAACGTTGTGGTCGGTGACAAGGACTCCGATGTTTCGGTTCTTCAGACTGTGGACAATGTTCATGAGATCCTCGACGGCGATGGGATCGATCCCCGCGAATGGCTCGTCAAGCAAGATGAATTTCGGATCGAAGGCGAGGGCTCGAGCGATCTCCGTTCGCCGGCGTTCTCCACCGGAGAGAACATAGGCTTTACTCTTCGCGATCCCGGAGATGCCGAGTTCCTCGAGGAGCCTGTCACAGCGTTCATATCTCTCCTTCTCTGACAGCTCCATCATTTGAAGAACCGCCATGACATTCTCCTTCACCGTCAAACGCCGGAAGACTGACGGCTCCTGCGGAAGGTATCCAATTCCAAGATGAGCACGACGATACATTGGAAGCTTGGTAATCTCCTGACCATCGAGAAAAACTTTCCCTTCTGTCGGTCGGATCATCCCTACAATCATGTAGAAAGTCGTCGTTTTCCCCGCACCGTTCGGACCAAGAACCCCCACCACCTCTCCTTGCTTTACCTCAACGCTTGCGCCCTTCACGACAAAGCGCTTCTTGTAGCGCTTATAGAGTCCCTCAGACCTGAGCAGGCTATCACCAACGTGGCCATGCTCGATGGGCGGTGCTATTAGATTCTCAGCGACCTTGCCCCCCAGTGGTCCGTCCGTCTTTGAGAGATTATTTTTCGAGTCTCGTTCTATCATTTCTATTGGATGGCAAGGCCACGATGTTCAGGTCACTCCCAAGTTTTGGCCGGTCGATTCTCCACCGGAACCCGGGAAGACTGTAGCTCTGTTCAGAACCTGCAACGAGGTTCTCAGGATAATAGTGCCCTTCTGTTCCGCCTATCACTTTGATCCTTTCCGCCCGTCCATTTTGAGAGTAGACATCGACTCTATCGCCACTTGTCTTGTTCACACCATCGGGCTGACCCTGATCGTAAAGAAAATAGAGACTCACGGCGGTTCCTTCAGCTTCGATGTGCTGCAATTTGTCATCAGAAAAATACAAGGTCATTTTCTGGCTTGTCAGTTGGTCGAATCGGTTCACGTGAAGTGAGTCACTCTGAGAAATTGCAAATGCATTACCGTGAATGAAAACCCGATCAAGGCGTCTCTTCTTTAGCTGAATGTGGACTGAGTCACCAGTGACTTGGCTCTCCTCATACCAAATGATTGGCTCATCTCGAAGGTCAACGACATCCTTATCAGGGTAGTAGACACCTCTTCTGCACCTACCGGAGAGTTCGCTCCGAACAAGGTGGACGCTGTCGGTTGCAACGAAGCGACGCGTGCTGTCGTCATACGATTCCATCTCTCTGGCAATGATGACGAGAGTGTCGATCTTCCCACTCGATGCTGTATCGACTTGCACATATTTGGGAGCCTCGATCATCTTACTGTATTTCGTATCGTCGAAATGTTCGAGGAACCCCCCAACCATTGTCCCATTGTCCCTACTGTTGAGAACTCTCACATCCCCCGTGGCGATCGACTTGTGTTCATTCTCATAGTAGGTCAGCTCGTGAGCAGTAATAGTTGTGGTGGAGTCAATAACTTTCACGTCATTTTTGAAATAGGCGACGTGCTCATCCACCAGGTATTTCCCCTCCTTCGCCGTGAGGAGGACCCGCCTGTTCCACATTCGTACGCCATCGAAGCCGAGAGTTTCATGCTTGTCCGCATCATAAGTGCCGCGCGGCGCGGTCAAAGTCACCGTGTCGCGCACAACCGAAACATGGCCGAATAGCTCAGCATAATTCCGAGCTGGATAGTGGATCGCTCGATCACAGCGGACGACGACATCCCCATGGTGAAACTCCACGTTTCCGATGACTTCGCGCACTGTTTCTCCGTCAACTACTTTTCCCACCAAGCTATCCGCGTGTTTGAGCACGATAGGCTTGCTTTCTTTCGATTGCCCACTGACGAGATTGAACAAGAGAAAGAAGCAAATGAACGGACGAAGTTGATTCATCGAAAATCGTTTAGCAGCGAGCGCTCCCTATCCGAGGATCCGTGAGAAAAAAAAAGGTCTATTTGCTCATTGTCGTCTGTCCAGTGACGCGGAAGATCTTATAGTTCTTGAGGTCCTCATCCGAATCAAGTCCGTGCCCCTGGATTTCCTCCCTCGGAGAAGTGATCTTCACAAATTCATCCGAATGGACTCTTCGCGTCGAATTCTTCCAGTGCAGCAGTTCAGTCCGCAAAGTCGTGCCACTATCAGAGACAACAACGACATTCCCGACGGCGACGAGATCGTGCGTGCGGTCGTCGACAGTCCCCCCC
>CAYHSB010000158.1:0-3721 GCA_964359185.1 uncultured Chitinophagales bacterium | reverse complement strand
GACGACGTGAACCTCACCGCGGCTTCAGAGACTCCCGTACAGATGATTGAGATGAGTGGAATTCTCCAGGTGCAAATCGGAGGAGTTGCATCGGCATCCGTGATTGTCATGACGTTCCTGGCTCCATTGATTGGCGTAATGATCTACAAGAGGCATATGAACATTATCTTTGTGAGCATCTTTGCATTCGTGGCAGCGTTTGGATCCATCATTCTTGGATTCTTCTATCCAGTAACGCTGAATCCTACGACGTGGATGATCATCATTTCAATCTACGTCTTCTTTGCTTCGTGGATTCCTGTTTGGATTATTCTGCAGCCTCGTGACTTTGTCAATGCACAGATTCTTTACCTCGGGTTAGCCTCGATGGTTGTGGGGATCATTGGTGCTGGGATTGGAGGAGCCGTTATCAAAGCACCTGCACTGAACATCAGTGAAGCGATGAGCGCCCCGAACCTCGGCCTCCTGTGGCCCTTCCTGTTTGTCACTATTGCGTGCGGCGCTGCGTCTGGTGCTCATGGCCTCGTTTGTGGCGGGACCTCGTGCAAGCAACTCTCAAACGAGAAGCACGCCCGCATCATTGGCTATGGAGGAATGCTTCTTGAAGGACTCCTCGCTGTGTGCGTCACGCTTATTGTAACAGGTGGACTCGATTTTGATAAATATAAAAGTCTGGTTTATCCCTCGGGTGGTGGAAGCAACGCACCGCTCGCATTCGCACTTGGGCTCGGTAATATCCTCAACGCCGGCATCGGACTGCCGACCGTGTATGGAACAATCTGGGGCATTCTTCTTCTAGAAGGTTTTCTCATCACGACCATCGACGCAATTGTCCGACTCACCCGTTATCTCTTTGAGGAGCTTTGGGCAACAGTTCTTGTTAATCCGCCAGCAGTCCTGCGAAGTCGGATTTTCAACAGTGCTCTTGTCATTGTGGGGATGAGTCTCCTCACCTACACGAACGCCTATCTAAAAATCTGGCCGATCTTCGGCTCTGCAAACCAACTCCTCGCCGCACTTACGCTGATTGCCGTCACAGCTTGGCTCGTTCAGAAGTCAAAGAAGGCATGGTTCACTGCAATTCCCGCGGCGTTCATGGTCATTACGACCATCACCTCGCTCGTGATCTTGCTGGGACGTTACATCAGTTTTGGCAACTGGACTCTCGCCATCACAGATGCGATGCTGCTTGCCCTCGCGGCGGGAGTTGTGGTTCTTACGTTCAGATACTTCTACGGTCTACGGGCGAGGCTGGCAACAGAAGCGGCGAAATAAGAAAAGCGAGGATCCGAGCGAACGTCATTCATTTGCTCCCCTGCCTTTTCGTTTTAAAGCGGTCACCGCCCTCGCGTTGGCGGCTTCTTATGCCCTGCCGAGCCCGCTTGTAAGCACTTGCCCACCTCCACCTCAAGCCTTCCTTAAGAAACGTCTTGCATCTTATTCAAACTTTAAGTATGCTTCTGCAGCCGAAAATCGAACCTTTTCCGGCACATTGAACATCCCTAACCGCCGAACAGAAACACCCTTCCATCATGCGAATCTGGCCAAGGTTTAAGAAGAAGAAACAAGTCGATCTCACAAAGGATGTAGGTCAGCTAGTCCAAATCCTCGAGAGCATCTCGGGCGGGTTTTTCTCGCTCGACAAGGAGTACCGATTCACCTACTGGAATCGCGCTGCAGAGGAAGGCACGGGTTTGAAGCGCGAGGAGGTTCTGGGTAAGAATGTGTTCGAGATCTTTCCCAACGCGAAGGGCGCTGAGCTCGGTGAGCGGTACAAGGTGGCAATGGAGTCCAAGTCGTTCCAGAGTTTTGAGACAGCGTACAAGGATGATCGCTTCGAAGCGTGGTATGACATTAGAATTTATCCAACAGGGAGCGGGATCTCTGTCCTGTTTCAAGACATTACCGAGCGGAAGCGCCAGCAGCAACAGAAGGAGGCTCTTCTCGAAATTTCTCGGGCAATCAACACTGCCTTCCAGGTCGACGAACTCTGCATGAACGCAGCTGAGAGAATTGCCGAGTTTCTTGACATCCCACCAAAGCTCGTTTGCATCTACCGATTGGATCCACGCACACAGATTCTTCATCTCATGGCTCCGTCAATCGCTGACCTTCCAGAAACTTCTGCCGACTTTGCCCACAAGATCGTTGACGAAGCGGATACGAGCCTTGTCGTCCAGTGTGCAATCACCAAGAAGGGGATTGTGACATCCGATGTCGCCAGTGGTACTCTTGCGCGATACGAGAAGAACGACATCGAGAGACTGAAGTTGAAAACTCTCATTTGTTTGCCTCTCGTCGTTCAGAACGACATCCAGGGGGTGCTTGAGGTCTTGTCAAAAAAAGAAGAGAAATACATCGGCGACGAGCTTGGCATGCTGACCGTGATATCGAATGAGCTCTCCGCTGGCATGAGCCGCAGACGCCTGATCGATGAGATTGCTCTGAAGAATGTTGAACTGGAGACTGAGCAGAAGAAGACCGAAGAAGCGAACGAGACGCTTAAGAAATTCCTTGCGACGTTCAGTCACGAGCTTCGCGCGCCACTGAATTCGATTGTTGGATTCTCTGAGCTTCTTTCAAGCGGTCTAGCAAATCTTCCTCCTTCGTCCACGGAAGATTTCATGAAGAATATTCACGAGAGCGGGAAGCATCTCCAGGACCTCGTCAACGACATTCTCGATCTTTCAAAGATAGAAGCTGGCAAGCTTGATCTTTACATCGATACATATCCGGTATCTGACTTTGTTGAAAGCATTCAAAGAGTACTCCAAGGTGCGATTCAGAAAAAGAACATCAACCTCGAGTTCCAGGTCTCGGATGAGGTAGATCAGCTTGTCGTTGACCAGACGCGCTTCAGACAAATCCTCGTCAATCTCGTAGCGAACGCGATCAAGTATAGTGACATTGGTGGCCGCGTGGGAGTCTCGATTCGAAGAGTCGAAAACGAGATTGAAGTCGTAGTGAAGGACGAGGGACTCGGCATCAAACCAGAAGATAAGGGAAATCTGTTCCGACCTTTTCAGCAGTCGAAGAGCGGAAAAGGACGAAAAGAGGGGACGGGGCTTGGACTTGCCATAACCAAACGTCTTGTTGAACTTCATGGCGGGTACATCTGGGTTGAGAGTGCGCCGGGGAAGGGAACGGCCTTTTGCTTCCGATTCCCGATGATGGTTGGTGGTGATGTGCATGAGGTGCTGAGTCCACTAAAAGAGATGGCCCCAGGTAAATTGTCCGATCTTGATGAGCGGCCCCTTGTCCTCATCGTCGAGGATAATCCACAAGCCTCTCAGCTCATCCAGATGTATCTCCAGGAGGCTGGGTATCGCACAGAAATTGCAAAAGATGGTGTGGAAGCGCTTGAAAAGGCCAAGAGTCTAAGGCCGAACTATATTACGCTTGATGTGCTCCTACCGATCAGAGACGGCTGGAAAGTCTTGAAAGAACTAAGGAACCATCCAATCTGCAAAGATATCCCAGTCATCATCATATCTATTGTCGACGAAAAGAAGCTCGGTTTCACTCTGGGAGCTGTGGACTATTTTGTAAAACCAGTGAATCGCGAGGACCTTCTGCGAGCCTTGAGCCGCATTCCCGCCGTCAACACTGGAGCCGAGGGTACTCCGAAAATCCTCGTCATTGACGATGATAATGCTGCCGCGGATCTAGTTCAGGTTATTCTTGAACCCGAGTGATATCAGGTTATAAAATCATTTGATGG
>CAYHSB010000157.1:0-3753 GCA_964359185.1 uncultured Chitinophagales bacterium | reverse complement strand
AGCGCTGCAAGCATTCCGGGCAAAAGGGTCCACAGAAAGACCTGACGATAACTAAGAACGGTGATTAGCCAAAGAGCAGCAAGTGGACCAAGAATCGCTCCAGTGGTGTCCATTGCTCGCTCAAACCCGAAGGTCTTGCCATACGCCTCAGGGACCGTTGATTCCGTCAAGATAGCATCCCGCACCGGGTTTCTGATTCCGCGCCCTAGCCATCCGACGGTTCGACCGATGAGCACGTGTCCCCACGATATGGCGAGCCCAAGAGATGCGGTCGCTATTGCAGTTAGAAAATACCCAACAACTGCAATAGGTTTCCTGATTCCAGTCTTATCACTGAAATACCCGGCACCCATCTTTGTGAAGCTCGAGATCGCATCCGCCACTCCCTCGATGACGCCGAGCGCGGCTGGCGGGGCGCCGATGGAGGAAAGAAACACTGGAAGGATTGTCGAGGCGGTCTCGTGTGACAGGTCGCTGAACAGGCTCGTCGTGCCGATGCCAACAACGTTGCGGTTCAACCACCTCCGCGCTGTTGGAGTCTGGTTCTGATAAGCACCGCGCGTAGTTCCCATAACCTGAATTATGCCGTGCAGTAAAAGGGCTATGAAGAAGGAAGACAGGCAGGGTCTTAACTAAGAAAAATCGGCACCAAAGTCAAATCCAATGGCTTCAAAATCTAAGATTTTGTTTGATTTCCTTCAAGAAAAGGGTTATATTCGTTCCACAGGGTTTCACGCTGCTGGTTGCCCCGACTGTGTCGGAAACAAATCTTTACCCCAGGAGAAATGCCATGGTGAGGATAACTTACTACGGCCACGCGGCTTTTCAGATTGAGGATGGAAGGACAAAGATTCTCATCGACCCCCTCTTAAATGACAATCCCCTATCGCCAGTGAAAGCCAAGGATGTCAGGCCAGACTACATTGTCCTCTCTCACGGGCACGGTGATCACCTCGGGGATGCGTTGGATATCGCGAAGAAAAGTAACGCCACGATCATTGCTGTAAACGAACTGGCGAATTATTGTGCCGAGAAGGGCGCTCGCGCTCACAATATGCATATCGGTGGAGGATTTAACTTCCCGTTCGGACGCGTGAAGTTCACGATTGCCCACCACGGATCGGTGACACCAGATGGTGTTTACGCAGGAAATCCAGCTGGAATCGTTCTGACAGTCGATGGGAAGAATATTTACCACGCAGGGGACACAGGGGTTTTCTACGATATGAAATTGATCGGAGAATCCACTCCACTCGATGTGGCCCTCCTTCCGATCGGCGACAACTTTACGATGGGCATCGATGATGCTGTCCGAGCAGTCGAGTTGCTCAAGCCGAAGCTAGCAATCCCGATGCATTACAACACGTGGCCAGTCATTAGCGCAGACCCAAACGATTTCCTAAGAAAAATTGATGGGAAGGGATTCAAGGGGAAAATTCTGAAGCCCGGCGAAAGCATTGAAGTTTGAGATCCCTCGTGTCTCGACCACATAAACCTGTTTGAGGGGACTGATTGGGGAAGATCATTGCTATTGCAAATCAGAAAGGCGGCGTTGGTAAAACCACGACGGCGGTGAACCTCGCCGCCTCTGTTGCGGTAGCTGAGCATCGAACGCTGCTCGTCGACGCCGACCCGCAAGCTAATTCGACAAGCGGCTTGGGAAGTGAGCCAACCGGAGAGAAGACGACGTACGAGGTTCTCATCGGCGGACTCAATGCAAGTGAGGCTGTCCTTCCCACTCAGATGCCCTATCTTTCCATACTTCCATCACACATCAATCTTGTCGGAGCCGAGGTCGAGATGGTCGACGTGCCCGATCGAGAGAAGATGTTGAGGAACGCACTGGCTCCTCTTCGCGCGAATTTTGAGTACATCTTCGTCGACTGTCCGCCTTCGCTCGGCCTGCTGACAATCAACGCGCTGACAGCTGCTGATTCCATTCTCATCCCGGTCCAGTGTGAGTATTACGCTCTCGAAGGTCTCGGGCAACTTCTCAACACGATCAACCTTGTGAAGAAGCATCTGAACGAGCAGTTGGAGATCGAGGGTGTTCTCCTGACAATGTACGACAGTCGTCTCCGCTTGGGGAATCAAATCGTCGATGAGGTGAAGAAGTATTTTGGTGATAAAGTCTATTCGACGATAATCGCCCGCAACGTTCGCCTGAGCGAAGCCCCGAGCTTCGGTAAACCAATCATCCTTTACGATGCTGTTTCGACGGGTGCACGAAATTACATGCAGCTCGCACAGGAACTCCTCAAGCGTAACAACCATCGGTCATAACAATTGGCGGGTTCGAGCATGGCAACGAAAAGCAAAGTTGTTCTGGGTAAAGGTTTGAGTGCGCTCATTCCTAAGGCGGCGCCGAGCGAAGTCTTGCTCGGCAGAGAACACCCTCATCTCGAAGAGGCAAGGGAGGGAGCGCAACCTGGCAACATTTCGGAAATCGAGATCGACAAGATCCTTCCGAACCCGTACCAGCCTCGCATGGATTTTGATCAGCAAGCGCTCGATGAACTGAAGCAGTCGATTGCAGAAAAGGGGCTTGTCCAGCCGATCACGCTTCGGCGTGGTCGCGATGGGACATACCAGCTCATTTCAGGCGAGCGCCGAGTTCGAGCCGCCCGTGAAGCCGGTTTGAAACGCATTCCAGCTTATGTGATCGAAGTAAAGTCGGATGAGGAGATGTTGGAACTTGCTCTCATCGAGAACCTCCAGCGTGAGCACCTCAATCCCGTCGAAGTTGCCATTTCATATCAGCGTCTCATAAATGAGTGTGGATTCACGCAGGAAGAAATCTCACAGAAAGTAAGCAAAGATCGGACGACGGTTACAAATTTTCTCCGCCTTCTGAAGCTCCCCGCCCCCGTCCAGCAGAGCCTGAGAAAAGGCGAGGTGAGCATGGGACATGCACGAGCGCTCATAAACTTGCCAGACGAAAAGACCCAGCTCCGGGTGTGGCGAAGGATTCAGCGGCATGGGCTTTCGGTACGGCAAGTCGAGACAATTGTCCGCGGTATTGGGACGACGGGATCAACCAAGCCGAGAACCGCTGAAACTGTTGGGACACTTCCGGAGGGGAACGAGTTGGTAATTGAGAGCATCGCGTCGAGACTGCGGTATATCCTCGGCACAAAGGTAAAGATCCACCCAAAACATAAGGGGATGGGTGAGATCCTGATCGAGTATTATTCAGAAGAGGATTTGGGGAGAATTCTGGATTTGTTCAGCATCATCGAAAAGAAAACTTGAATCTTTTTCCAATGGCGAAGCAAATCATTCGCGCAGAGAATGCGCCCGCGCCCATCGGGCCATACAACCAAGCCATAGTTGGAGAGGGGAGATTTCTTTTCAGCGCAGGGCAGATTGCCATCGATCCGCAGACGGGGCAATTCGTTCAGGAGGACATTAGGGTTCAGACACGCCAGGTTCTTGAAAACCTCAAAGCTGTTTTGGAAGCAGGAGGGGGAAACCTTCGCGACGTCGTGAAGACGACCGTCTTTCTGAAAAGCATGGATGACTTCAGTGCGATGAATGAAGTGTACGCCGAATACTTCAAAGAATCAGCTCCAGCCCGCAGCACGGTCGAAGTTGCTCGTCTCCCTCGAGATGCAAAGGTCGAGATTGAAGTCATCGCGATCATTGCTAACAGATGAGTCTGTCTCGGGGATCAGCTCCTTGCAAAGGCGCTCATGAGGAACACCCTCGTCTCTTCTTTCCTCCTCTCAATCATTCTCACCAACTCCTTCTGCG
>CAYHSB010000156.1:0-3858 GCA_964359185.1 uncultured Chitinophagales bacterium | reverse complement strand
TTTACGCGATAGCCAAGCTTCTCGAGGTAACGAATGCCTTTATCAATCTTCTCGCAGGTGGAGGGAGCGCTTGCAGGCGCGACGATCCCGATAACGTCGTGCCTTTTGAGACGAGATGGTTTGAGAATGTCCACAGATGTTCGGAGACCAGAGGTTCGGAGGGTCGAGGGAAATCGCAATCAATATAGAGAGAAAATGATGAAAATCAAACGGTTCAACAGCAATTTCGATTGCTATTCACTATCAGGTTTGTTAGATTTTGAAGGCAATTCAATCGAATGAATTGAAAAGCCCCGTAGACACCACCATCCAGGCGTATCGGCGAGCCTTCGGCGCCGAACCTGATCTCCTTGTTTCTGCCCCCGGCCGAGTAAACCTCATCGGTGAGCACACCGACTACAACGATGGCTTTGTTCTTCCTGCCGCCATCAACAGAAGGATCTATGTCGCAGCAGGAAAGCAAGAGGGCTTGGGCATTAATCTTCATGCTGCTGACTTCGATTCCACCATCCATACCTCGATCGAGGAGCTGAGTGAACGCGAGCGAGAATTGTGGGCAAACTATCCGAAGGGTGTTCTTTTCACTCTCACAAGGGCTGGATACAGATTCGGGGGAGTAGACCTTTGCATCAAGGGAGAGATCCCTCAGTCAACTGGCCTTAGTTCGTCAGCCGCGCTCGAGGTTGCGACTGGCTATGCCGTAAAGGAGTTGTTTCGCCTGAAGATCGATGGAGTTTCTCTTGCAAAGCTTTGTCGGGCAGCCGAGAATGAGTTTGTGGGAGTGAGCTGCGGCATCATGGACCAGTTCACAGCGGTCCACGGCAAAAGAGGCCATGTTCTTCTCCTCGATTGCCGTTCGGTCAGGTTCGAGCCTGTGCGATTTCCAGACAGAGTCTCTCTTGTCGTGTGTGATACGGGTATAAAGCGCGAACTTGCGAGCTCTGAATACAACAAGCGAAGGGAGGAGTGTTTGCGTGGGGTCAAAGAGCTCTCCCTCGTTCTACCAAAGATTCGATCCCTTCGTGATGTGAAATTATCAGCCTTCCTCGAGCATGAGAATCTGCTTGACCTTACCATTCGCAAACGGTGCCGCCACATAATCAATGAGAACAGGAGAGTCCTTGAAGCTGCCGCAGATCTAAGGCGGAATGATCTGGGTGATTTTGGAAAGCTCATGTATCAGTCTCACCTCAGTTTGAAGAACAACTACGAAGTGAGCTGCGAGGAACTCGACGCAGTCGTTGACATCGCAGCCGCGACGGAAGGCGTCATTGGAGCACGAATGACTGGTGCCGGATTCGGCGGCAGTGCGATATGCCTCGTTGCTCAGGACAGTGTGCACCAGTTAGAGTCAAACCTCCTTGAGCGATATCCAAGAGTTACTGGACTTAAGCCGAAAGTGTACGTCTGCGAGATCGACGAGGGAGTGAAGGTCGAATGGCGGAAGGCTGCGGAAGCCCGTCTCGCGGATAACCGAATCAGAAGTAGATGAGAGAACTCTTTCGGCACCTTCGTCTTCTTCTCTTTCTGACAAGTTCCCTCCCTGCGGTTCTCTTCGCCCAAGATCGTATTATTCTTCGAGTCTCGAACTGGGCTGGATACCGCGAGCTTGCTCCTGAAGAGGAGATCGTCAAAGAATTCATGCGGCTTCACCCAAATGTCGAAGTACAGATTGAACCGATCACAACACCCGATTACCAGCAGAAAATTCTGACTGGCATAGTCTCCGGGTCGCCTCCCGACCTCTTTCTTCTCGATTCCGGCATCATGCCGGCTTTCATCAACAAGGGTGTGCTTCTCAATCTGCTGCCGTACATCCGAAAGCAGAACATCGATCTCAGCCAGTATTTTCCCAACGTTCTTGCCATTGCGCTACGGAAGACCGAAGACGGCGACACTGCTCTCTACGCCTTGCCGAAGGACTTCACACCACTTGTGATGTACTACAACAAGAAGGTCTTTGACAGAGACCACATTCCGTATCCAAAGGCGGATTGGACTTGGGACGACTATGTGTCGATCGCGAAGAAGCTAACGAAGGACCGCGACGGAGATGGAAAATCAGATCAATTTGGGACGATCTTTGTCAACTTCTCGTACTATTGGATTCCATTCCTCTGGCAACTTAGTGCCGACATCCTCAGTCCAGATGGTGCACGGGCGTCAGGATATTTCAATTCCTCCATGAGCGAAGAAGCGCTGCAATATCTTATCGACCTTCGAAACAGACATCATGTTGCGCCAGACATCGGGGCGCATGCGCAAGTAAGACAAACAGGGATAGCAACTGGACTGTTCACCTCTGGGAAAATCGCGATGATCGTCAGCGGCCACTGGGCACTCCAGCAATACAAACCGTACATCGAGTCCAAGGAGATCGATATTGGTGTAGCTCCGCTTCCGGTGTTGCCTGGCGGCAAGAAAGTCAATGTGATGTACGAATCAGGATTTGCTGTGCCGGTGACGACGAAGCATCCAGAGCTTGCCGTCGAGCTTGCTGCTTTCCTCACAGGTGAGTATGCAAACCGGGCTCGTAGCCAAACCCTCTTGGCGATTCCGTCCGTAAGAACCGTTGCAGAGGAACAAGCAAAGGCTGATCCATACGGACTCGAACAGGTTTTCTATAGCGAGGTCACTTACTGCCAGCAACCATGGGGGAGCCTTGTCGAACGGTTCAATGAGATCGAGCAGTTTCTCAACGATGCTGTCGACGATGTCATGCTCAATGGCCGGAACATCCACGAAGCTTTCGCTGACTATGCTGGACAAATTGATTCACGGCTCGAGCAGATACGTTCGGTTGGTGTTCTAAAGTTTGAGCCACTCAAGGGGAATCCTGAGGTTCTTCGCATTCTTCTCGGTGTCACCGCACTGACATTTGCCGCAGGAATCATTGGTATTGCAATCTCAAAGCGGAAGGAGCGTCGCTCGACTCTTCGCGGCTTCACATTCCTGTTACCATCAGCTCTCCACCTGACAATCTTCCTCGTCACGCCAATTCTCTTTGCCTTTTACTTGAGCTTTCACCGCTGGGACATCATCGTTCCGCAGAAGCCATTTGTTGGGTTTCAGAATTTCACCGAGATGCTCACCGATCCAATCTTCTATAATGCTTTGAAGAACACGCTTCTTTACACGTTGAATGTCCCGATCACCATGACGATTGCACTCCTCGTTGCTGTTCTGCTGAATCGGAAAGCTCGCGGAGTGAACTTTCTCCGCACGCTCTATTTCCTCCCGAGTGTGTCTTCGCTTATTGCCATATCGATCATCTGGACGTGGCTGTACAATCCGCAGTTCGGATTCGCGAACTACTTTCTAAGCTTCTTCGGCATATCTCCTCAACCGTGGCTTAGCTCTACTGACACCGCCCTCATCTCAGTGATGATCATGAGCATCTGGATTGGTGTTGGCTACCAGATGGTGATATTTCTCGCGGGACTTCAGGGCATCCCCGCTGAGTTCTATGAAGCGTCCCTTATCGACGGGGCAAACCCTTGGCAGCGCTTTCTTCGCGTCACGCTCCCGCTCCTGAAGCCAACGACATTCTTTATCTTCGTGACATCATTCATCGGCTCGTTTCAGGTTTTCTCCTCTATCTATATCATGACAAGCGGTGGTCCAGTGCGCAGTACCGACGTCGTCGTTTACCACATCTATCAAAACGCTTGGATGAACCTCCGAATGGGCTACGCTTCTGCGATGTCGCTTGTGCTTTTCGTCATCATCATGATTGCAACGTGGGTGCAGTTCCGGCTGATGGGGAGGAACATAGAGTATGGCTAACAAGGAAAAAGTCTAAGCGAAAAAGTAAGAATTCAGCCATCTACAATGAGTACGAGGCCTCACATGAAGCTC
>CAYHSB010000155.1:0-3907 GCA_964359185.1 uncultured Chitinophagales bacterium | reverse complement strand
GAAAAAGGTGCCCGGTCCTGGCGGCCTTCCTGTGGGGGTGAGCGGTAAAGTTGTCGCACTTCTTTCAGCAGGATTCGATTCGCCTGTTGCTTCTTACCAGATGATGAAGCGTGGTGCGGAGGTCATCTTTGTTCACTTCCACAGCTATCCTTTCATTTCTAGAGATTCAATTGACCAGGCACGATCTCTGGCGAAGATTCTTACTACATACCAATTTCACTCCCGACTGCACCTTGTCCCTTTCGCAGAAACCCAGCAAGTCATCGTCGCGAATACGCCAGCTGCGCTCCGAGTGATTCTTTACAGACGTATGATGGTTCGAATTGCAGAAGCGATTGCTAAGAAGGAGGTGGCAGAGGGTCTCGTGACGGGGGAGAGTCTCGGTCAGGTTGCCTCTCAAACCTTGCGTAACATGCGCATCATCGATGAAGTTGCAGGGCTTCCCATTTTCAGACCTCTCATTAGCTTTGACAAAGGGGAGATCATTGACGCAGGGAAGCGAATAGGGACTTACGAAATTTCAAGTGCGCCATATGATGATTGTTGCTCCTTTCTCCTTCCACGTAACCCGAGCACATGGGCAAAATCGGATGAGGTTGCGCAAGCCGAGAAGTCTCTGGATGTTGGAAAACTCGTAGAGCAGACGATCGCAAATACTCAGTGCGAGGTCTACGACCTCGTAGAGGAGATCTCGTGTTCGTGAAAGAGTCATCCGAAATCGAGAAGGCATTTCGGTTCTGCAGGGAAATTGCTTTTCGCCATTATGAAAACTTTCCTGTCGCCTCACTTTTCATCCCGAGGGAGAAGCGAAAACATGTTGCAGCGATCTACGCTTTTGCTCGAACGGCTGATGATGTCGCTGATGAGAATGGATGCCCGAAGGACTTAAGATTAGAAAAACTCTCTGAGTTGCAGCGGAAGCTTCGAGAGTCTCAGGAGGGACTTGCTCGGGAACCTCTTTTCGTCGCCTTAGACGCGACAATCAGGCGCTTCGGTATGCCTGTTGAAGATTTTGAGAACCTGCTCACGGCATTCCGTATGGATGTCGAGAAAAAGCGCTACGTTACTTGGGAAGAACTTCTCAAATATTGTTCTTTTTCTGCTAATCCGATCGGTCGTTTGATACTTCGGCTTTTTAACTATGACGGACAGGAAGGGTTGCATGCATGCGACGCAATATGCACCGCGCTCCAACTGACAAATTTTTGGCAAGACCTGTCTATCGATGTGAAACGAGACAGAATCTACTTGCCTCTTGAAGACCTAAATACTTTCCACTGCACAGAGAACGACATCCTCTCTCTGAAGGCACACGAGAACTTTCGCCAGCTAATGGCCTACGAGGTGGGGCGTACCGCTGCACTCTTTGAGGAGGGGAAAACCCTGTGGACTTCAGTTGGAAGAGACTTACGCTTTCAGTTGAAGCTCACATGGTTTGCTGGGATGAGAGTCTTGGAGAAGATACGCCGCAGCAGCTACGATGTTTTTCACCACAGGCCCTCGATATCATTCTGGGATAAATGTTTTTTGTTGATGAAGGCGGCTGGGATTGGGGCAAAGGATACGAATTATTCCTCCTTAATATGACTTCAGCTGCTGAAACGAAAACTAAGAATAGACGCAGTAACTTCTATTACTCCTTCCTCCTTCTTCCCAGTGAAAAGCGACGCGCCATTATTACCCTCTATGAGTTCTGTCGGCGGACCGATGATATCGTCGACAGCAATGATTCGATTGAGAAAAAGTCCGTGGCCCTTCGAGAGTGGAAGGAGCAGCTGATTCACTCACTGGATGGAAGCCCTACGAATCCTTCTCTAGTAGAACTGAGTTCCGTTGTTCAAAGGTTCAAGATTCCACAAGAATTGTTCTTGGAATTGGTCGACGGTGTTGCAATGGACCTTGCGGTGCCACGGTACGAAACCTTTCGGGAACTCTATCCTTATTGCTATAGAGTTGGGTCAACGGTTGGCCTGATGAGTATCAAAATCTTTGGCTATCGGAATCCAGAAGCGAAGGACTATGCCATCAATCTCGGCATTGCGCTCCAGCTCACGAACATTCTTCGAGATCTAAAGTCTGATGTAAGAAACGGGCGCATCTATTTGCCGCAGGAGGACTTACGGAGATATGGCTATGCTGAAAGTGAGTTGCAATCGCTAAGGGTCAATAAGTCCTTTGAAAACTTGATTCGGTTTGAATGTCAGAGGGCAAGAAACTTTTTCCGGGTGGCGAGAAGTTACCTGAAAAGAGAAGACTCGCATTCCCTGTATCCAGCGGAGACAATGGCAGCGATCTACGAGAGACTCCTAAGACATATCGAACGGCGTCCAGGCGATATCTATCGACGGGAAATTCGCCTCAATCTTGTCTCCCGGTTCGGGGTAGCACTAGGTACATGGATAGGGCACAGCCTACGTTTCGTCGATGCACGCTGACGTTATCGTTATCGGAGGAGGTTTGAGCGGCTTAGCTGCAGCTGTAGATCTCTCTGCCCGCGGATATGAGGTAGAAGTTCTCGAGCAACGAGGGAAGTTCGGGGGTCGGGCTTATTCATATTTCGATAGGAAAAGTGGCGCAATTGTCGACAATGGACAGCATCTTTTGATGGGGTGTTTCCAAAACACCAAAAGATTTCTGAAGATGATTGGATCCTTTGATAAACTTAGCGTACAGAACAATCTCGAAGTAACGTTCTACCATCCCGAAAAAGGTTTTGTCAGTTTTCGATGCTCCAGGCTTCCTAGACCTTTCCACGTCATTGCTGGACTTCTAAACCTTAGGACGCTGTCACTGCGGGACCGTTTCAGGCTGCTTTCCGTCCTACGCGAGGTTGCGTTCCGAGGCGAGCATTCGAAGAGCTGGGACAGTAAAACTGTAGATGAGTGGTTGACAGAGCTCAATCAATCAGAAGATTGCAAGAAATACTTTTGGAACGTCGTCGCGACTGCAACCCTCAATGACAATCCGAAGCGCGCATCCGCCGCGCTTTTTGCGAGGGTTCTTCGGGAAGCCTTCCTCAATGGGCGAGAGAGTTCTGTCCTCATGATTCCGAAGGTGGGACTGAGCGACTTGTATGTGGAGGAGGCCCGTAGATATATCGAGGCGCATGGAGGCAAGGTATCGAACTACGCCAGGGTTACTAGAGTGATCTTTTCAAGAGGCAAAGCCTTTGGAGTAGAATTGAACACTGGAAGGCATGTCGCCGGAAAAGCAGTCATTAGTTCAGTTCCCTTGTTTGATCTTCGAACCATCCTACCCAAGAACTTTGACTCACTATCGAGAGAATGGAAAAGTCTCGATTCAATTCCAACCTCTGCGATAGTGACGATTAACCTCTGGTTGGACCGAGCAGTAATGGACAGAGATTTTGTCAGCTTACTAGATTCTCCCATTCAGTGGGTCTTCAATAAGGGCAGAATATTCTCAAAGGGGCAATGGGAAGGAAGCTATTTGTCGTGTGTGATCAGTGGAGCAGGAGAGATGCTCGTTTGGGAGAAAGACCAACTAGTGAAACTTGCTCTCGATGAAGTGGCCAAAGTATACCCGCAAGCGAGAATGGCAAAGCTGCTTCATTCCGTTGTTGTGAAAGAAAAGCGTGCGACGCTTTCATCCTCACCGGCTATGCAAAGGTACAGACTGCCGGCGCGTACTTCCTGGGCCAATTTTTTCCTGGCAGGAGATTGGACGGATACCGGCTTGCCTGCAACTATCGAGAGCGCTGTGACGAGCGGCTTTACAGCCTCAAGATTAGCGCACGAATATTTGAGTAATTCTGCTTAGGACGTCATCGCGAGCCTCGACTTGTGCCGCTTTTTGGCATGTCCCGCCCGACTTCGTCGAGGTCTCGTCTCGACTCTGTCGAGACGGACTTTTCGGGATCCCGTACAGCGGGACCGTACAGCGGCAT
>CAYHSB010000154.1:1613-3929 GCA_964359185.1 uncultured Chitinophagales bacterium | reverse complement strand
CTTTCCACTCGAAATCCTTCTGATACATGACGACGAGATTACCGCCGTTCTTCGCGTACTCAAGAAGATGGGCGTTGTTCTTCTTCAGATCCTCTCGGGTCAAGTATGCCCGGATGTCCACAATGATGGAAGTGAATTTGCTCAAATCACTCAACAGCTCTTTTTCATCGAGTAATTTGAACTTCGTGCCCAGTCCCTGAAGTGCTGCCTCAACAGTATTATCATAGCTCTTAACAATGCCAACATACAGATCCTTCGCCACCTGGACAGTGAATTTTCGAATGACGACCGTGTCTGTCGCATCGTGCGCATGGAAAACAAGCCGGTAATCCCCGTCAGGGGCTTTTCGATCGGGAAAGACCATGAGCTTCCCTTCTGCCTCGCCATCTTCTTTATCGATTATGAATTCAGCTGACGCCGCCGACCAACCCAGTGGAAGATCTACTTCGATGTGCCCTGCAGTTTTGTTGTTGAAGTAATTGTGGACTTTGTAGTGATATTCGTTCCCCACTTCTTTCAGTCGAGAAGCTTTGGGTTCCATAGTTAGAGTTTGCTGGGGCGCAATCGAAATTGCAACAGGAACGCCTATGGAGAAGCTTGGTACGTCAGTCAAATTTGCGATAACCTTTAACAATGGAGATGACTGGTAAGTCTGATAAAGCCCTTCCGAGAGCGGGAGTGTCACTGCGGAAGTTCTCGGAACCGTCAGCGTGAATTCGTCTCCATTCTTTTCAACTGCCCAACCCGACTTCGTCGGGGCCCGAATGCCAAACAACAATCGAGACTTCAACTTGCTTGGAGAAACATCCTCGATGCGGACTGTGAAACGCTGACCTGGTACGACGATGGTATCAGACACCTCGGGACGGATTGACATGTCGAGGAGCACAGGGGCGAGTCGCTGAAGAGTCTGGTTCCAGATGCCAACGGTTCGGCGGCGAAGAGGAGAAATCACGCTCGAGCTGGCATTCGTGTCCAGAGCAGCGATGGCATCATGGTACGGCCGCATTCGTGGATCTGTAAGCGTCGCTTGGAGCCGCTCGAGAAAGTCACTGCTTCCGTCCTCGGCAAGAAGCGCTCGCAGGAGGGGCCGGATGGCTGCAAGCGAGGAGTCATCGCGAAGGGGCTCTATTCCTCCAAAGAAACTTGTAGAGTCGTTTGCAAATCGGCTGCTTGAACGGATGAGTCGATAGAAAGTCCTCGCCGCAGGGTTAACCTCCCTCAGCAAAGCGAATCTATCCATGCCCTGTGATTTGTGCATTGAGAGCGCGGAGAGTGCCATCTCTTGATAGGATTGGAGGCGAAGGGTATCACGCACACCAATGCGGTTCACGACGTCGACCGGCTCCCTTCTCTCGCCAGTGAATCTTTGCGCTCTCCAAAAAAGTTTCTTCGGCTGCCACAAATCGACCCCCTCTTCACGGAGCTGCTCCGGGGCAAACGTTGGGTCTGCGGCTGCATCGAACGCCTCAATAGCAGCAATTGCTACCACCTGATGGTTGCCATGACCGTCGATCGGGTTGTGATTCGTTATTATGACATCAGGCTTTAGCTTGCGAATCATGTACACGAGGCGCTCGAGAACCGCGCTTCGACTGCCCCATTTTTCAAATGTCTCAGTAGCGGTTTTGGAGTATCCGAAATCGATGAAGTTGAGGAAATAGACCTCCGTTCCGAGCATCCGTGCGGCCTCTTCCGTCTCCCGCGTTCGGATCACGCCCAAGTCCTTGTAGAGCTCGGGACCGATTTCATTCTGGCCTCCCTCCCCTCGAGTGAAGAACACTGAATATGTTTTGACGCCGAATTTCATCCTGTAGCAAGCAAGTGTCGCACCGTCCTCATCGTCTGGATGCGCGGAGAGAGCCATAAGGACTGAGGGATTTGAGAGCTCCAAAGAGAATTGCGAGAGCTCTATGGCCCGCTGCGATTTCAGCGGCTGTGCGAAGAGAATGTAAAAACTCAGGATGACAAGAAAAGCGCGTTTCGTTGTGATCATAATCAGGAAAGATAGGGCTTGATTATATCGTTAGAGAGAGCGCCTGCCCGGAGAAGTTTTGGCGAGGTGCCAGTCACGTCGACAACTGTCGACGGTTGAGAGGAAATCATATCACCGGCGTCAACAATGAGATCGACGGTCGGGTCGAACGTTCTCCGAATCTCATTGATCGACAGAGTCTGCTCGTCACCAGAGATGTTCGCACTGGTGGACGTGATAGGTCGGTTACAAATCTGAAGGACTTTGAGACAGAACAAATGCTGAGGATAGCGAATGCCGATAGTTCCAATGGCACCGGTTAGCCTCTGGGGCAAGCTGGG
>CAYHSB010000154.1:0-1513 GCA_964359185.1 uncultured Chitinophagales bacterium | reverse complement strand
GATAGCGAATGCCGATAGTTCCAATGGCACCGGTTAGCCTCTGGGGCAAGCTGGGTGAGGCTTTGAATACTAATGTGAGCGGACCAGGCCAGAACTTTTCGATGAGTGCACGGGCGGTGTCCGGAATACCTACTACCAGACGAGCAACCATTTCAAGAGAATTCACAAGGACTAAAATTGGTTTTCCTGGATCTCGGCTCTTTATTTGAAAAACACGCTCGACAGCGACCGGGTTGCAGGCATCAGCACCAATTCCATAGATTGTATCAGTGGGGTAGATGATTACCCGACCGTGGAGAATCTCGTGTGCAACCGTGCAGACGGCCTCGAAGTCAGGATTCGATGGGTCAATCACAAGAGTCTTTGCCATAACTCAGCCAATGAGCTCTCTTACCTTATTGGACACATCTTCTGTTGAAATGTTCACCATACAGTCAAACGTCTTAATCGGACATCGCTGGCCACCGTGAACGCTGCAAGGGCGGCACGGCAATCCTTTGGTCCCGAGGATAGCACTATTGTTTCCATAAGGAGCGAAGCCGAATTCCGGTACAGTCGCACCAAAGATTGCTACGACGGGGGTGCGCATAGCGACCGCCAGATGCATTGGGGCGCTATCATTTGAGACGAGTACTCTGCATCGCCGAATCAATTCCGCTGATTGGAGAAGCGACAACTCTCCAGCAGCAACCGCGACACGAGGAGAAGCAGCACCAGCCTTGATCTCCTGGCAGAGTCGCCCATCTTCTCTTCCGCCGATGAGCGCAACAGAGAATCCCTCGGCGAGGAGGTTCTTTGTCAGTTCCGTATACCGATCCTCGAGCCAACGTTTTGTCTTCCACACTGATCCGGGTGCAATCCCAGCCAAAGCTGCACCATCTGAAAACTTGGACTTCGCCAGAAACTCATCGACTTTCTCGACATCAATTGAACCCGGAAACAGCGTCGGAAGTTCTTTGTCCTTCCATTGTATACCAAGCGGACCAAGCAGACTCAAGTTCCGCTCTACTTCGTGCCAAGATGGCTGGTATCGAATCGTCTCAGTCAGCAAGAACCATCCAGCGCTGCGATCAAAACCTATTCGCACGGGAACCCTTCCTATGCGTGCAAGGAACGCGCTTCTCAGCGAGCGATGCGGAACAAGAGCGGCTTCGTACCTACCTTCCCCGACGCTCCTGGCTATCCTCCACAGACCGCTTATGCCCCGGTCTCCACCTCTCTTGTCGAAAACAATCACACGATCCACAGCAGGATGCGTTGAAAAGAGCTCTGAGGTCCGAGGGATGACGACGACATCAACAAGGGCTTCGGGTTCGACCTTCTTAAGTACCTGGATGAGAGGCAGGGTGAGAATCGCATCGCCGATGAATGCGGTCTGGATAACAAGATATCGCTTCATGGATGTCGTACTTTTTCGGCTACCTTGGCCTCGTGAGCCGAAGGCTCAGAACTCACAGAGGCAGAGAGCGCCTCGGCCTTGATTCCCGATGCTTTGTCGACCGGAATCGGCCCC
>CAYHSB010000153.1:2058-3935 GCA_964359185.1 uncultured Chitinophagales bacterium | reverse complement strand
TTGAAGAGACCGTAGTATCGGGGACTGCCGAGATGGAAGGAGTTGGGGATGACCACCTTCTCAAACTCTTCCAGCAATCCCTGTTGAGAAGTTCCTTCTTCCGGAATTGGAGAGTCGAAGAGGTGAGTGAGTTCTGCTGGACGAACATTTGGAGAAATCGACACACTAGGGAGGGAACTCAAGTATCTCGCCAGAAGTTCACTCACCTTGTACCCAAAGCCTCGAATATCCTCTGGGCTCCATTGCATCGTCGTGGGGTGCGCTGTCTGTTGTGGTGGCATGTTTCTCAGGACGAAACTAGGCATTGGTTTTTGAGTTTCAAATATAGACAATGACAAACTGACAATCAACACAAGCAGCCACGTGCAAGGTGTGCTCACGAAATCACGAAAGCATTTGTCGAACATGAACCGTTTGGACATCGCAACTTGAATGCTGCCTTCTTTGTTATTATACTTGAGAAACATTTACATGTTGAAATGAAGGTCTTAACTCCCAAAGCCAAACCCCAAGGTACCCAACTAGTCCATGACCCGACCTCGGTTCTGAGTCGGATAGGCAAGACTCCGCTCATCCAGGTAAAGAACCTCACAAGGGAGTTGGACAATGTCGAGATCTATGCCAAGGCGGAATGGTTCAACCCCGGGGGTTCAGTCAAAGACCGGGCTGCGTTGAACATGATTCTCGAAGGCGAGCTGTCGGGAGCCCTTACGGAAGACAGGACCATAATCGATGCAACGAGCGGCAACACGGGGATTGCATACGCAATGATCGGTGCAACGCTTCGCTACAGAGTGCAACTCGCTCTGCCCTCCAACGCAAGCATCGAACGACAGAGGACACTCAGGGCATACGGTGCCGAGCTTATTCTGACTGATCCCCTCGAAGGGACGGATGGGGCCCAACGCAGGGTGAAAGAGCTGGTGCGTGAGTCCCCTGATCGGTATTTCTACGCCGACCAGTACAATAACCCTGCAAATTGGCAAGCACATTACAAGACGACTGCGCTAGAAATCATCGAGCAGGCAAATGGACGTCTTACACACTTCGTTGCAGGATTGGGGACGAGTGGGACATTTGTTGGAATCGCCAAAAGATTGAAGGAGCACAATCCTGAGATTCGGTGCATATCTTTTCAACCTGATTCTCCGTTGCACGGTCTCGAGGGGTTAAAGCATATGCCCACGGCAATTGTTCCAGGAATCTACGATCCTCACCTTGCCGACAAGAATCTTGAAGTTTCCACCGAAGAGGCTTACGAGATGGTCAAGCTCCTGGCGAGAGAAGAAGGTCTATTCGTGGGCGTCTCTTCTGGTGCAGCGATGGCAGTCAGTTTGCGAGTTGCGAAAGAGATAAGTGAGGGAGTCATTGTGACAGTGTTTCCTGATGGAGGAGAGAAGTATTTGAGTGAAAGATTTTGGGATGAAACGTGAAGATCACGAAATCACTACTCGAGAAACTCAAAGCGCACGGGCGGCGAACATATCCCGAAGAGTGCTGCGGAATACTTCTTGGGAGAGAGAATGGTGATGAAAAAGTTGTTAGTGATGTTATCGAGATAGACAACGCGCGCAATGAGCAGCGGGAGCGTCGCTTCCTCATTACTCCTCAGGCGTATCAGGAGGCAGATAAAGAAGCACGAAAGCGTGCCTTGGAGATATTGGGATTCTACCACTCGCATCCTGACCATCCGGCTTGGCCATCGCAGTATGATTTAGAACATGCTTGGGCGTGGTTTTCCTATATGATCACCAGCGTGGAACAAGGTGAGCCCAAGGAGACGAGTTCGTGGGTTCTGAGAGAAGATCGGTCGGCATTCGATCAGGAAGAAATCAAGATAGAGAGCTGAATTCGTCTAACATGAAATTTCGAACACT
>CAYHSB010000153.1:0-1958 GCA_964359185.1 uncultured Chitinophagales bacterium | reverse complement strand
CCGAATAAATTTCTCTTCGGAGTATATCGAGTTTGCATGCGACGAATCTCTCAAGCGACTTCGTGCTGACTACATTGACCTGTACCAATTGCACAATCCGACCCTCAACATGATCCGTGACGAGACGATTTTTGAGACGATGGATAGACTTCGGGAGAAGGGCAAAATAAGATTCTATGGGGTCTCCATTCATGATCCTCAAGAAGGAATCGAAGCAATCGCGCTGGGGAAGGTGGACACCGTCCAGGTCGTTTACAACATTTTCTCGCAAACCGCCGCAAAGGAATTGTTCCCCTTAGCGGTGGAGAAGAATATTGGTGTCATCGCACGCGAGCCGCTGGCAAACGGGTTCTTGACGGGTAAGTACTCCAAGACATCAACCTTCGAAGAGGGTGATATTCGATCCTATTGGCCTCGATCAGTGATTGAAGCAAGAACAAGCATGGCCAAGACGCTGAAGGAATTCTTATCCCATGACGGGCACACGCTGGCACAGTCAGCTTTGAAATTTGTTCTCGCCCAGAGGGCGGTTTCTGTGGTTATCGCTGGCGCAAAAACGGAAGGACACGTAGAAGAGAATTTCGCGACAGCTGATGTAGAAGACCTGGGCGAGAATCAAATCGCAGAGCTCGTTAGGGTGTTTCGTCAATAGGTATTGGAGGGAAACGGATGGAAGAGCAGAGCAACCGAGAAAAGGCCAATGAATATTTTCAGAAAGCCTACAAGTTACAGATGAGTGGCTTCCTCGAAGAGGCCATAAAGAACTTCAAGACATCGATAGAGCTGTATCCGACTGCAGAAGCTCACACCTTTCTGGGCTGGACGTACAGCTTCATGGGACTCTATCAGCAGGCGATTGAGGAATGCAAAAAGGCAATTGAGCTTGACCCCGACTTTGGAAATCCATACAACGACATTGGTGCGTATCTTATTGAAATGGAGCATTTCGAGGAAGCGATACCATGGCTGGAGCAAGCGAAGCGGGCTAAGCGTTACGAGGCACGGCATTTTCCGTATCACAACCTCGGCAGAGTCTACGAGCGCCTTGGAGAATGGAAAAAAGCGGTTGAGGAGTACACAGGAGCTTTGAGGATTTTTCCGGAGTATGAGGCGGCAAAACATAGCTTGATTCGAATCCAGTCGATGATGAACTAACGCGCTCTATTCAAACAACAAGCCGGAGGAATGCAATGGGAGAATTCAAGAAAGTAGCAACAGTTGGTGACATCCAGCCGGGGACTGGAAAGCTGGTCGAGGTGGGCGGAAGGAAGATCGCACTGTTTAACCTCGGCGGCACATATTATGGTATTGATGATACTTGTCCTCACCGAGGCGGCCCGCTATCTGAAGGTCCCATTGAGGGCGAGTCGGTCACCTGCCCGTGGCATGGATCGGCGTTCAACGTCAAGACTGGGGCAGTCGAGGCGCCTCCAGCGAGGGTCGGCGTGGCTACTTGTAAGCTCCGGATCCAAGGATCGGACATAGAAGTGGAGGTTTAGGAGATTTCAAACGAATCGCAAATCGGAGCTTTCTTTATGACAACGAAAGTCCTAATTCCAACACCGCTCCGTCAGTACACAAACAAAGCGGACGTGATTGAGCTGGAAGGCAATACAGTTGAGGAGCTACTGCAGAATCTTACCCAGCGGTATTCAGCACTCAAGAAACATCTCTACAGTGAAGATGGACGGTTGCGAAGTTTTGTGAATATCTATGTGAATGACGAAGATATCCGCTACTTGCAAGGGGAGGCGACGAAGCTCACAGAGAAGGATGTCGTGAGCATTGTTCCCTCGATAGCAGGCGGACTGCAGTGGGGAAGGAGACGATCCTATGCATAGAGACCTTTATCACACAACAGCTGGTGACGTCAAACTTTCAAACGAAGAGATCCGGCGTTACAGCAGACATTTGATCATGCCTGAGGTGGGGATGGATGGTCAGAAGATGTTGAAAAG
>CAYHSB010000152.1:0-3943 GCA_964359185.1 uncultured Chitinophagales bacterium | reverse complement strand
GGCGGGCCTTCGCATAACTCATCTCCTGGAATCTCAGAAGCAGTGTGGGATCATCCTTCTCAAATACCTTAAACCGATTCTCCTCCGCACGGTTAATCTTGCGGCGGAGTGAGCTGCTGAGGAGTGACCAAGTTTGATTGAGGTCGGTGAGGGAGTTAACGTACGTGTACTGCGGAAGTGTGTACCAGCCTCGCCAGAGGAATGGACGAAGGTCTGTGACGGAGGGATGCAGCGCAAAGTGAACGAAGTGGAATTCTTTCTCAAACTTCTCAAGGATCAAGTCGAAAATCTCTCTGTGCTCGGTTGATACCTTCTGATCCTTCTCGCCTCGGGGGGCCTGAAAAAGAACTCCGTTGTAAGGTGTGAGCGGCAGCCGGGTTACAACCTTCAGTCCTGCCTTCTTCTTGTGAAAGAACGAGATGCCACCAGCAACCTCATCCCTCTCAAGGACCGCATAGATGGAATGCTCCACCCCGAAGACTTCTTGGATGATAGCAGCCCATCGCGATGAATTGAAGATCGTTCCCTGTGGAGAGGACGCCACAAACGAATCCCAAACTGGATAGTCTGAATCTGAAAGGTGTTTCAGTTGAAGCGTTTGGGCCTTGCTGGAGAGATCGGCCATTTGGGAAGGGGGAATTACGCTTGATCCACTTGTGGTGGCGCTTGGGCTCTCTGCTCGTTACAGGATGTACCTACTCAAATCTCGGTTCAGGACGATCCTGCTAAGTTTTTGGTGAACCATCTCTCTGGTGACTTCAATGGGCTTGCTCGGGACTTTATCGGGCGAATCGTAGAGGATTTCCTCCAAGAGCGTGGTCATGATTGTATGGAGTCGCCGAGCACCGATGTTTTCTACCTGTTCATTCACCTCCGAGGCAATCTTAGCGATCTCACTGATTCCTCCATCTGTGAATATCAGCTTCACTCCCTCAGTCTCGAGGAGTGCCGTGTACTGCTTGATGAGCGCATTCTGAGGAAGGGTGAGGATCTTCACAAAATCATCTTCCGTGAGGCTGCTCAACTCGACGCGAATTGGGAAGCGACCCTGCATCTCAGGGATGAGGTCAGAAGGTTTTGAGGCGTGGAAAGCACCTGACGCTATGAAGAGGACATGATCCGTCTGCACCATACCGTACTTCGTCATCACGTTCGAGCCTTCCACGATGGGCAGGAGGTCGCGCTGGACGCCTTCGGGCGAGACATCCGGGCCAACAGAAGCACCCTTGCTTCCGGCGATCTTGTCGATCTCATCGATAAAGACAATTCCGGAGTTTTCTACACGATGGATCGCCTCGCGGACGACCGTATCCATCTCGATGAGTTTATGGGCTTCTTCCTGAGCAAGGACCACGCGCGCCTCGGCAACGGACATCTTTCTCTTCTTGAATTTCTTTGGCATGAGGTTGCCAAAGATGTCCTGGATGTTCACTCCCATCTCTTCAAGGCTCACCGGGCCAAACACCTGCATGACCGGGAAGGCTTCCTGCGGGACATCGACCTCGATCGTACGTGAGTCAAGCCTGCCTTCTCGAAGCTGCACACGGAATCGCTCACGGGTCTTTTCGAAATTCTCTTCCTCACTCTCTACCTCGTTCACAGGTCCAATCCCAAGAGGCTTGGCTCGTTTCATCGGAGGGAGGAGGATATCGAGGATTCGTTCCTCTGCCAGTTCGCGCGCTTTGTCCTGCACTACCGCTGCTTTCTCTGCCTTCACCATATTCACGGCAATGTCGGTTAGGTCGCGGATGATCGATTCAACATCCCGACCCACGTATCCGACCTCAGTGAATTTCGATGCTTCGATCTTGAGGAAGGGGGCATTCGCAAGCTTTGCGAGGCGCCGAGCAATTTCGGTCTTCCCCACTCCAGTGGGCCCGATGAGGATGATGTTGTTCGGCATGATCTCCTCTCGCAGGCCTTCCGGCACCTGAAGTCGTCGCCAGCGATTCCGGAGTGCAATCGCTACGGATCGCTTTGCATTCTGCTGACCGATGATGTATCGGTCAAGCTCCTTTACAATTTCCCGCGGCGTCAATTCCTTGACGTGATCCGTGGAGATGAGTGCCTTCGTATGACGGTTCGTCATAATTCCTCAATCACAAAGTTTCGATTAGTGTAGACGCAAATGTCAGAAGCCGTCTCCAGGGCTTCTTTCACAATCTCCTTCGCTGATAGTTTTGAATGCTTCATCAGCATCCGTGCCGCAGCGACAGCGTAGCTTCCGCCAGAACCAATCGCGACGATCCCATCGTCCGGCTCAATGATGTCTCCAGTGCCTGAGATAATCAGCGCGTGCTCTTTGTCGATGACAGCAAGGAGCGCCTCCAAGCGCCGGAGATATTTATCTGTTCGCCAATCCTTTGCAAGCTCGACCGCTGCGCGATTGAGATTTCCACGATATTGCTCAAGCTTTTCCTCAAATCGTTCGAAGAGCGTGAAGGCGTCGGCGGCAGCGCCGGCGAACCCTGCAAGGACCTCGTTGTTGTGCAGCTTTCGGATCTTGTTCGAATGCTGCTTCATAATAGTGTTGCCAATAGTCACCTGCCCGTCGCCGCCGAGTGCTGCTTTCCCGTCCCGGCGGAGGCCGATCACTGTAGTCGATCTGAGAAGTGGTTGCATCGTCGAGTACCCTAACAAAGTTAGATTTTTCTCCGGAGTCGAGCGACGGGGATCATCATTTGCTCGCGGTATTTAGCCACGGTGCGGCGAGCGATGTTGAGTCCTTCTTGGTTGAGAACCTCTGCTATTCGGTCGTCACTGAGCGGCTTGTGTGGCTCCTCCGCGTCAATAATTTCCCTTATTCTCCGCTTGACCTCTTTGTTTGAGATTTCTTCACCAGCGAATGTTGGAATCGAGTCGCCGAAGAAATGCCGAAGCGGATACACACCGTAATCCGTTTGGACATATTTTCCGTTCACGACCCGGCTGATGGTTGAGATATCCATCCCAATGATCTCCGCAATGTTCTTGTAGATAAGAGGCTTGAGATTCTCGCCCGTCTCAAAGAACGTGCGCTGGCGATGCACGATTTCACGCATGACCTTTCCCATCGTCTCGCGTCTCTGATGAATAGAGGCGATAAACCACTTTGCTGCCTCGAATTTCTTCCGGATGAAGTCCTTCGCCTCGGTCGAAACGCTGTTTTTCTTTCTCCCGGCAATCATTTGCTGATATGCCTTATTGACTCGAAGCGGCGGGATATTTCGGTCGTTGAGCGAGATAAGAAAATCACCATCATCTTTCTGAACAATAAAATCCGGTATGATATAATTTTCAGCAGGAGTGAATTCGCCCTCTCCCGGCTTTGGATTCAGGCGCTGGATAAGCTCGACCGCTTTCTTTAACTCTTCGAGATTGACATTGAGCCTCTTTGCAAGCTCTTCATAATGCTTCATCGTGAATTCTTCGTAGTACTTCTCCACAATCTCGAGCGCGAGATCTTTCGAACCCGGTTCGAATTTTCCCGCTCTCAGTTGGACAGAAAGGCATTCCTTCAACGAACGGGAACCAATGCCCGGGGGGTCAAGGAATTGAATCTTATGCAGCACTTCTTCCGCTCTGTCGAGTGTGAAGCTGAGCCCATGAGTACCTTCCACATCCTGCAATACGAGTGAAAGGTCTCGACGAAGGTAGCCGTCCTCGTCAATGTCACCGATGATTTCTTCGCCGAGGATGATTTCGTCGTCACTAAAGTCGAGAAGTCGGAGTTGAGCGATAAGGTGCTCTGCCATTGAGACTGTAGCAGGAGTCGGAATTTCTTCTCGTTCCTCGTCTCCATAGACCGCCGAAGCTTTATAGCCCGAGGTGTCGTCGTTCATGTAATCCTCAAGCGTGTAGCTGTCCTTGGTGGCTGCGTCCCCGTCTGCACTCTTATCGGGTGGAGCAGGCTCCTCGCTACCTTCAACACGCTCCTCCTCTTGTTGGGGGGCGAGTTCCATCT
>CAYHSB010000151.1:0-3966 GCA_964359185.1 uncultured Chitinophagales bacterium | reverse complement strand
ACAATAATTTTACCTGCACGTTGTTTGGTAAAATTAGTTGGAATGGCACTAGTTCGATTCTCAGCAGGTCAGGAATGGCGTTTTCTCAAGACAATCGACTTCGATTCAGATTAGGGAACTCAGACGAAGTCTCGCATGGCAAAGTTAAACATTCTCAAACTCCTCACTCGTCCAGACAAGTGGTATCTTGGCAGCGGAGGGCCGCTTGTTTGGACGCCGCCATTTCCACTCTACCTTGACCGGCTCGGGTTCTGGGATAGTGCTGCTTGGTGTGATTATGAACTTGGGCCGATCTTCACGGTAGCACTACTGGACGAAGCAGGAAGCGAGATATTGCTCAGGGCTAAAGGTCGGAGGTGGAATCCAGCTTACTTAGAGCAGAGATATGATGGGGAAGTTCAAGGTTCAAGGTTCAGGGTTCGCTCCATAGAGAGGAAATGCGTGGTGGCAGGGGAGAAGCTCGCATCAGAGATGACTTTGAAAAACGCCTCAGGGAGAAGACTGACTCTTCATCTCATTGCGTGGACGGTTCAGAAGAAGCTCCCCCCACAGACGATTGTCTTTGGTGACATCCAGGCGGGAGGTGATACAATAGAATTCACGAAACATCTTGTCCACGGATCGCGTCCTTCCCTTGCGCTCCGCTGCAGGATTACTCTCGGGGGATCTCACTCTCAAGCGATTGTAGACAGTGAGGATTCTCCGATGCAACCGCGCTGGGAGCTCTCCCCGTTCCATGAAAGATTTAACGACGGTAGACTTTTGAGTGCCCCTCACGCGGTGAGTGTAGAGGATGGATATGTATACATAGCTCTCTTTTCCACGCTTAGGCTGAAGCGGAACGAGGAAGCGAAAGTCAACATCACGTTTAGTGTCAGCTTGGCTGAAGGGAAAGTAGAGCGAGTTTCAAGTTTCAAGTCGCAAGGTTCGCAGACTGTCGGGTACTTAAGCTCAGCTTCTGTACCCACTGCGCCACAAGCGCATCCGCCGGCGGCGGACATTCACTCCTCACCTCTCATCTCCAGCATTTCATCGTGGCGCGATTTCTTCTCCTCTGTTCCCCACTTCGAATGCTCCGATGAATACCTGACACGCTACTACTGGTACCGCTGGTACGGACTGAGATTGTACAGCATACTGGAGCGGGAAGGAAATTACAAGCATCCTTTTGTTTGCGAAGGGCCCAGATACTTTCGGGGAGCGATCTCATACTCGGCCCAGTGTCATATGCTAGAGACTCGTTGGATGGAGGCTCCGGAGATTGCACAGGGAAGTCTATTGAACTTCATCGAGCACCAAAAACCAGATGGAAGTTTTTGGGGATATATCGCCTTCAACGGATACTATGAGGGGAGCTTTTACCATGCCAATTGGGGACGAGCAACACGCGAGGTCGATCGCGTTCATCACGATGATGCTTTTCTTTCCCGGATCTACGATGGGCTGAAGCGCTACGCGGAATATTTCGATCGCGAGCGTGACCGCGAGCGAAGCGGACTCTACGATGTTGTCAACCATTATGAGACCGGACAAGAGTTCATGAATCGTTACATTGCGGTTGACCCGAAGGCTGACAGTGAAAACTGGGGGAAGGTGTTTCGTATGAAGGGAATTGACGCAACAGTCTACCTGTATGAACTGAAGAAAGCGCTCAGGGGGATAGCCCAACGTTTGGGAAGGAGCATCCTAGAACAGCAGACTTGGCTCGATGGTGCAGCGAAAATCAGAGAAGCCGTCCTTACGAAAATGTGGGACCCAGAAGAGGAAATGTTTTTCGATGTGAATCCGCTCACGTTGAAACGTACTGGTGTCAAAGCAGCGGTGTGTTTCTATCCATACATGACAGACATCGTCCACGAATCACACCTTGCTGGATTGAAGCGGCACCTTTTCAACCGAAATGAATTCTGGACACCGTATCCCGTTCCCTCGACAAGCGCTGACGATCCAATGTTCAGCGCAGAAGGAGAGTGGAAAGGAAGGCGAATGAATTGTCCATGGAACGGCCGCGTCTGGCCGATGACGAACTCACACATTGCTGAAGCACTGGGGCAATGTGCTGTTCGCTTCCATGATGCCGAGCTAAGAGCCAAAACGGTTGAGTTCATTTCAAAGTTTATTCGTATGATGTTCTTCGATGGCGATCCCAAACGTCCGAACTGCTTCGAGCATTACCATCCATACCTCGGAACTCCCTCTGTGTACCGCGGCGTCGATGACTACCAGCATTCGTGGATTGTCGATTTGATTATGAAATACGTTGTCGGACTCCGGCCAGAGAAAGATCGTGTCGTTGTGGATCCCTTCCCGTTCAGGTTGAGTTCATTCGTCCTTGAGAATGCATTGATTAGAGGTTCTAGGTTCAAGGTTCAAAGAAGGGGGACGAGGTTCTCAGTAATTGTGGATGGGAAAAGGAGTGGCGAGAGTGTGCTCGGCGAGCCTATCGTTATCAGGCTCTAAAGCTGCAGAAGGAATTGGACACAGATATGGACTGAGAGAGACTGATTCGCACGGATTGCTACCCCGAACCTTTATCAGTGCCTATCCGTTCTTTTCAGTCGGATCCGTGTCCTATTCTTTTTTCTTAATCTGTCATCAACAATAACTGAATCAGTTCTATGCCAAACTCCAGTGAAGCGGTCATCCGGACTCATGGGTTGACCAAACGATATAAGGATGTTGTTGCAGTTTCCGAGTTGAACCTTGAGGTTCAACGGGGTGACGTCTTCGGCTTCCTCGGGCCAAATGGTTCAGGGAAAACAACGACCATCGGTCTCATGCTCGGCCTCCTCATGCCGAATGGAGGCAACGTTGAGATTCTCGGTCGTGATGTTCGGGAAGATAAGGATGTGCTTAGCCGAGTGGGGGCAATGGCAGAGACTGCGGCCTTCTACCCGTACCTTTCTGGCTACGACAACCTTCGCGTCCTTGCTTTGATGAGCAACGTTTCCCCGTCGAGGATCTGGGAGGTTTTGGAGCTTGTCGGCCTGAAAGACAGAGCGAAGAGTCGATTCCGCACGTACTCCCTCGGTATGCGACAACGCTTGGGAATAGCAGCGGCACTTCTCGCGGATCCTGAAGTCCTCCTCCTCGACGAGCCAACCATTGGCCTCGATCCCGCTGGCATGAAGGAAGTCCGCGACCTCGTCGCTGAGCTTGGTCGTCATGGGAAAACGATCTTCTTCTGCAGCCATCTTCTCTACGAGGTTGAACAAATCTGCTCGAAGGTTGCTATCATCCGCAAAGGGAAAGTTCTCGCAGAGGGAAAGATCTCAGAGCTTCTCCACCCAACCAAATATGTGGAGATCGTCGCTGATGATACGTCCAAGACATTGGAAGTTCTGAAATCAGTTGACTGGATTGTTAACCTTCAGGCAGGAGAAAAATCGATCATCGCGCAGCTCCGTGATCGGGATGCTTCGGAGGTGGTTCGGCTTCTCACCGGACATGGAATCTATCCGTCGGCAGTCATTCCCAAGTCCTCGAGCCTTGAAGATTTCTTCCTCGAAGTCACAGGAGAGGAAAAGCCATGAAGAATCTCATTCGTGCAGAGTTCATCAAGATCTTCAAGCGTTGGAACCAGTGGGTGATGCTTTTCCTCCTTCTGCTGTTTCAGAATATTCCGGTTCTCATCGTACTCCTTGGCAAACTGCAGAACCCTTCTTCTTATTACCTTCCTGAAATTTTGACAATGCAGCTTTCGACTGCTGCGACGACCTCAAGCCTTATAGGGATGTTGATCCTTATTCTCTCCGTGTCGTCGCTGGGAGGAGAATATGGCTGGGGAACGCTTCGAACCGTGCTCGTTCGAGGTACACCACGTCGCGATTTCCTTGCAGCGAAACTGATTGCTATTCTCCTTGTGCTCCTATTCTGGTTTCTTGCTCTCGTTCTTGTGTCTCTCCCGCTCGGCTGGGTAGTGATGGTAAAGTCGAGCCAGCAGATCTCCTGGGGCTTCTTCAATCT
>CAYHSB010000150.1:0-3997 GCA_964359185.1 uncultured Chitinophagales bacterium | reverse complement strand
AAGGTGCTCGGTTTCAATCACACATCGATGGCTCACTTCACTTCTTCTCACCCGAGCGTGTGATTGAGCTCGAACGAGCGATCGGTGCGGACATCATCATGGTCCTTGACGAGTGCACTCCTTATCCTTGTGAGTATGATTACGCAAAAGAATCGATGGAACGCAGTGTACGGTGGGCGGAGCGGTGTAAGTTTGCTCAGTCGGGTCTCCCTTCATTGTTTGGCCATTCTCAGGCGCTCTTTGGGATTGTGCAAGGAAGCCTCTACAAGGACCTGCGAGAGAAGTGTTCGAAGAAGTTGATTGACCTGAGGTTTGACGGATACGCCATCGGTGGACTTGCTGTCGGTGAGCCCATTAGCGAGCTGTACGAGATGACAAATTTCTGTACCGACCTTCTACCAGTTGAGAAGCCTCGGTATCTCATGGGAGTGGGAACCCCGGAGAACCTCCTGGAGTCAATCGAGCGAGGATGTGACATGTTCGATTGTGTCTTGCCGACTCGGAATGGACGTAATGGGATGGCGTTCACGAATCAGGGAAGGCTGACCCTGAAGAATTCAAGCTATAAAGACGATTTTAGGCCACTCGATACCGAGTGCGGATGCTACACATGCCAGAATTTTTCCCGGGCGTACTTGCGATATCTTTTCCAGTCAAGAGAGATCCTCGGGCTGCAGTTACTTACTCTACACAACCTCTCTTTCTATCTCTCGCTGATGAGTGGGGCGAGAAGAGCGATTCAAGAGAGGCGTTATGACTCCTGGAAGGTGGAGAAGGTAGCCCGGCTCCAGTTGCAGTCCTCAGACCAGTCCAATTAACAGAGCTTACTAAGGAGAAAAACATCATGATGAATTTTTCATATTTCCTTGCAATGCAACCTCCTCCGGGGGAGGGACAGGGGGGAAGCATCTTCAGTCTCTTCTTGCCTCTCGTTCTTATATTCATTGTTTTTTATTTTTTCATCATTCGCCCGCAGAAGAAGAAGCAGAAGGAACGCCAGGACCTGCTTGGCGCGTTAAACAAAGGAGACAAAGTGATCGCTGCGGGAGGTCTCCACGGGACTGTAGTGGGACTGGATGACAAGACGCTTCTTCTTCAGGTGGCCGACAACGTGAAGATAAAATGTGAGCGAAGCTCTGTAATTACTATCCTGAAGGAAGCAGGGGGATAATTGAATGCTCTCCTGCTGAAGATAGAAGACCACGATGAAAATAATATCAGGAGATGATTTGATGAAAGACGAAGCCAAAGGAGGATTCTCGAGCATCCCCGATGCAATCGATGCCATCAAAGCTGGTAAGATTGTAATTGTGGTTGACGATGAGAGTCGAGAGAACGAGGGAGACTTCATCGTTGCTGCGGAGCGAGTAAATCCGGAAATTATTAATTTCATGATCAAGAACGGGCGCGGTGTACTCTGTGCACCACTCACTGCGCAAAGGGCGGATGAACTTGGCTTGGAATCGATGGTTGATAGCAACACTTCCCTCCACGAGACGTCCTTCACTGTCTCAGTCGACTACATTCATGGTACGACGACCGGAGTTTCCGCGGCCGATCGTGCAGCAACGGTTCGTGCTCTGATCGATCCTAAAACTAAACCCAGCGACCTCGCTCGTCCGGGTCACATCTTTCCCTTGCGTGCGCTGGACGGCGGAGTCCTTCGTAGGGCAGGGCATACCGAAGCTGTTGTTGACCTCTGCCGACTCGCTGGGCTGTATCCGGCGGGTGTTCTGTGTGAGATCCTCAATGACGATGGAACGATGGCTCGCGTACCAGAGCTCATGCGGATTGCGAAGCAATTCTCCACGCCGATCATTACGGTCAGGCATCTCATTCAGTTTCGAATGCAGCGGGACAAGCTCATCCAGCGGATTGTCTCAACGAAACTTCCCACACGCTACGGCGAATTCAATGTCCATCTCTATCGCAGCATCACCGACAACAAGGAACACGTCGCTCTCGTGAAAGGAGAGATCTCGTCCGAGAAGCCAACGCTCGTCCGCGTTCACTCGGAGTGTCTGACTGGCGATGTGTTTGGCTCCTTGCGGTGTGACTGTCACGATCAATTGGTCGCGGCGATGCAAAAAGTGGAAAAAGAGGGGTTTGGCGTGGTTCTCTACATGCGGCAGGAGGGCAGAGGGATTGGTTTGGTGAACAAATTGAAAGCGTACAAACTCCAGGATGAGGGGATGGATACGGTCGAGGCGAATGAGAAGTTGGGATTCCGGCCTGACCTCAGAGACTATGGGATCGGTGCCCAGATCCTGCGAGACCTCGGCGTAGGCAAGATGCGCCTGATGACTAACAACCCCAAGAAGGTGGTCGGTCTTCACGGCTATGGGCTGGAGATCGTTGAGCGGGTGGCCCTCGAAGTGGATCCGAACGAAATCAATGCCAAGTATCTAGCAACGAAGCGCGATAAGCTGGGTCATCTTATTCTCGTGAGAAAATCGCCGTAGCTGGTGTGTTTTCTGTGAATCGTGTGAGTTCCCATTGTTGTTGAAGCGGGAAAGAGTTCAAAGTCTTGAGATAAGTGAAGGATTTCGGCAGGTTGAAGATTTTCCTTGACTTTTGTTTTGGATTTCTCTTAGTTTATATACGAAAGGCTGTACTCGATCTGGTTTTTTGGCCACCATTCCTTTGCAGTTGGAATGATGGCTTTTATTTTTGGTTGTCTCGTGTCTTTCGGATGAGAGTCAAGCTTGTAAAGGTCGTGTTGGTGGAGCAGGGAGGAGTACAGAATGCCGGAGAACAACAAGAAAAATGATATTGTATATCTGACGCGCGAACGTCTGGTGGCTCTTGAAGCGGAACTTCGCGACATGAAAGTCAAGGGAAGAGCAGAGATGGCACAGAAAATCGGCGAAGCGCGAGGTCACGGTGATCTTTCTGAAAACGCCGAGTACGAAGCTGCAAAAGAGGCTCAGCAACATCTTGAGATTCGAATCGCCAAACTGGAAAAAACTCTTTCCCGCGCACGAATTATTGCTGGGAAAGACCTCCCGAACGACAAAGCATATATTCTCTCAACTGTGACAGTAAGAGACGCGAAATCGAAAAAGGAGTTTAAGTACACGCTTGTCTCCCCCGAGGAATCAAATTTTGAAGAGAACAAGATCTCTGTTACCTCTCCCGTCGGCAGCGCACTCTTAGGCAAGATGAGAGGTGACCTTGTGAAGATTACTGTTCCCGCAGGCACGCTTGAATACCAAATCGTGGAGATAGAAAGATAAACGCAGCTCTCCATGCCGTTCTTCCAATACTCTCTCCGACTCTTCTGTCCCGCACCCAGATCTTTCCTACGAATGACTGAATCATTCGATGCCTGAGAATCTGGAAATCAAACTGAAAGCAGTTAATCCAGGCAGGCTTGAGCGAGTAGCGAAAACTATCGGTAAACCGATTTTTGTCGGTCAGCAGATCGACACCTATTTCCATGTCCCTTCAGGCAGGCTTAAGCTTCGCGAAGCTTCCGGCGGAGCAGAACTCATATACTATCGCCGTCCCAACAAAGCTACGGCGAGGCGTAGCGAGTATCTCAAACTCGAGGTTGATCAACCGAAGATGGTGAAGTCTTTTTTTGCTGGGCACCTCGGCATTAAACAGATTGTCAAGAAACGTCGGAGGGTATATCTCTACAGGAAGGCGAGGATCCATCTGGATGAGGTGGTTGGACTTGGAAGCTTTTTCGAAATTGAGATACCGATACGTGGAAAAATGGCGCAAGCTCAAAGCCTAATGAGGTTCCTCCTCCGAAAGTTCGAATTGCAGACCGGGCGGCCCATTCGAGGCTCCTATTCTGACCTCCTCCTGTCGTCTTAGGAATAGGGTTAACTTGGGGCAAATTCTGCCTCTTCTAGGGGGGAATGGACCCGCGACACATGTACAGGCACCAAAAAACACTTGCAAAGTGTCAGTGAATTTGTTATATTTTTCCGTGTGCGGGAATAGCTCAGTTGGTAGAGCGTCACCTTGCCAAGGTGAATGTCGCGGG
>CAYHSB010000149.1:0-4056 GCA_964359185.1 uncultured Chitinophagales bacterium | reverse complement strand
CTGGCTTTTTCCAGCGAGAAATTGCCGAGGCGGCATATCGTTATCAACGGGAGTTAGATGCAAAGGAAAAGATTATCGTAGGGGTAAATGAATACGTGGAGGAGGATGAGCGAATCGAGATACCCATCCTCCACATATCCCCGGAGGTCGAGATCAAGCAGCGCGAACGCATAGCAGAAGTCCGATCAAGCCGTAACAGCGAAGCTGTTGAAAGTGCACTGACTGAGCTGAAGAGGAGTGCGGTCGAGGGTTCAAACCTGATGCCTCCACTTCTTGAGTGCACGCGACGCTACGTCACGCTTGGTGAAATGTGCACAGCACTCGCCGAGGTCTTTGGAGTTTACGAGGAACCGGTCGTTTTTTAACAATTTCCAACTAGGTTCAGAGGTTTTTTCCCTGTGATTCTTTGCGCTCTCTGCGGCTAAAAGTCTAACCGCAGAGGACGCGAAGGGCGCTGAGAACAGTCTAAAAGCAACAAATCCCTCCCGATGATTGATCATCCCAGCACTCTAAGTTCAATCCTGATCTCAATGCGCATCTCCCATTGGGTGAAGAACCTTTTTCTCTTCGCCGCCCTCATCTTCTCCGGTCATCTTCTCCATCTTGACGACTTCCTCATCACGCTGGTCGGTTTCTGGCTCTTCTCGGTTGTTTCGAGTGCTCTTTATCTGATCAATGATATTACAGATATAAATAAGGACAAGATCCATCCTGTGAAATCGAAACGGCCCGTCGCTTCCGGAGAGCTAACCGTCCGGGTCGCTGGCACCGTGGCTGTGGGGCTTCTGATCGCTTCGTTGGTCGCGTCTTTCTTCGTTCACCGTGAGTTCGCTCTTATCGTGTTGGTCTACGTCCTCATTAACTTGACATACTCTTTTCATCTGAAGAAGATCGTAATTCTCGACGTGATGTCAATCGCGGCTTGCTTCGTCCTTCGAGTAGTCGCGGGGGCCGTGATTATCGGTGTTCCCTCATCAGAATGGCTGATACTCTGTACGCTTCTGCTCTCCCTCTTTCTCGGGTTCAGCAAACGCCGTCACGAATTGCTTATTCTAGAGAAGAATGCCGTAGGTCATCGCGCAGTTCTCGAGCACTATAGCCCACATTTTCTTGATCAAATGACGGCGATTGTCACAGCCTCCACGGTGATGTCGTATGCGCTCTACACAATCTCCGAGGAGACGGTGAAAAAGTTCGGCACAAATCATCTCATCTACACAGTCCCTTTTGTTCTCTACGGAATCTTCAGATATCTTTATTTAGTACACAAGCGGGAAGAGGGAGGGAATCCCACGAAGATCCTATTGACAGACATCCCATTGATACTTAACGTTGTTGCGTGGGTGCTTGTCTGCGCCTACATCATTTATGGAAGGCAATTCTATGGCTAAGTCGAAGGTTGCAGTTCTCCGGACATCCCCCCAGACTGTTCTCAATGACATCGAGCGACTCATGCGCATGGCAGATTTTGAAGCTGCACTCAAAAAAGATTGTCAGACGATTTTGAAGGACAACATCTCCTGGCATTTCCCATATCTCAGCGCGAACACAACCCCATGGCAGCTCGAAGGGACGATACGCGCATTGCAGAATGCAGGGTATGGAGACCTCGTCGCCGTGCATAATAATACGGTAGTGACGGATCCATACAGAGGCGAAAAGCTCAACAAGCTGGAGCCGCTCTTCAAGAAATATCAGATCACGGAACGCTACAACTTTAAGGCTGAAGACATCCGCTGGATTCCCTATGAACCGAAAGCGAAGATGCACGTTCTCTACAAGATCTATCCAGAGGGACTCAGAGTGCCTGAATTCTTTTTGGGGAAAAACATTGTTCATCTCCCAACAGTAAAGACTCACATTTACACGACGACGACAGGAGCGATGAAGAATGCCTTCGGTGGCCTCCTCAACACGCGCCGATACTACACGCACACTTGGATTCATGAGACACTCGTCGATTTGTTGGCGATCCAGAAAGAAATCCACTCGGGAATTTTCGCGGTGATGGATGGGACGATCTGTGGCAATGGTCCCGGACCTCGGACAATGATTCCAGTTGAGAAAGACTATCTGCTTGCGAGCGCGGACCAAGTTGCGATCGATGCGGTCTCTGCGAAGATGATGGGGTTCGATCCTCTGGGTATTAAGTATATTCGGATGGCCCATGAAGATGGATTAGGAAAGGGAGACGTGAGGGATATCGAAGTTGTCGGCGAAGATATTTCTGGAATCAACTTCGGCTTCTTTGTCGGAGACAATCTGGCAAGCGTCGTTGGCGATGTCCTCTGGTTCAGCCCATTGAAGGTTTTCCAGAGACTTTTCTTCCGCACGCCACTTGTCTACGCATTTGTCTTTGGATCGTTCTTCTACCATGATTTTTTCTGGTGGCCGACGAAAGGGAAGAAGATTCAAGGCGAAGTTAGAAAGAACACAAAGTGGGGTAAGCTCTTCCTCGAGTATGAGGGGTAGCCGCTCACGCACCGAATCTACTCAAGGAATCATCATCTCGAAACATTTGTCTTCTCTCCGCCGCGAAGGATCATCAAAGTTTCTGCTCTTTATCCAAACTAATTCAGATCGCAACATGAGAAGGCGTGCCGAGTTCTTGCTTTTTCTGACGACGTTCGTCTGGGCTAGCACGTTTGTCACGATGAAAATCGCCATGATGGATGTCCAACCCCTTCTTCTTACCGCTGTTCGCTTCGCACTCGCTTGTGCGATTGCCTTCCCCATCTGGTACAAAGACATTCTTGCCCTCGACTCTGGTGCATTGAAGAAGGGGCTGATTCTTGGACTGCTTCTCAGCGTCGGGTTCATTGTCCAGACGTTCGGACTTCAAAAGACGACCGCATCGAAAGCCGCATTCATCACCGGAATGCTTGTCGTGTTTACACCAATTGCTCAAGTGATTATTGAGCGGAGGCCGCCGAAGCTCGGGAACGTCGTCGGCATTCTTTTCGTCACCGTCGGTCTTTGGTTTCTTACCTCACCCGCTGGCTCTGCTTTCAACATCGGTGATGGTCTCACACTCGTGGCTGCGATTCTCTTTGGGGTTTACATTGTGTACCTCGATGTTTTCACAAAGGAGCACAATGTCGCGCAGCTCTTCTTCCTCCAACTCGTGTCAGTGCTGGTTGTTGCTCTGGTGGGTGCAGCCCTTTTCGAAGACCTTTCTTTCCATCCTACAACAGGCACACTCCTGTTGATCGTCTACCTATCCATCTTTGCGACGGTCATATCGACGTTCATCCAGACGAAGTATCAAAGGGAGACCACACCTACCCGTGCGGCACTGATCTTTTCCATAGAGCCCGTTATTGCAGCGTGGCTGGCGTATGTTGTGCTGGATGAGAGGATCGGCTTCCTCGGTGCGGTCGGAGGCGCGCTCATCATCACTGGTGTTCTCATCTCTGAATTCTCTGATTCTTTCAAGAAGATTTCTGTGCGAATGGGGCTAAGGACAGAGGAAGTGGAGTAGGGAAATTTTCGATCCTTAAGGTCTCAAGACCTTGAGCGATTAAGCCCCCCGGGAAAGGTCGAGGTCGGGAGACCTCGAAGATCTCAAAGATAGCTTTTCTTGATCCTCAAGGTCTTCCCGAGGGGATCGTAGACCTGACCTTGAGATAGAGAGACGTTCACGAGATGTCGAGGTCAGAGACGTCGACGAACTTTTGTATTGCTAACATTACACCCATTCTGAGTCTCACTTCAAGTGGGACAAGGAACCTCTTTGTTCCTTTGTTCCTCAAGGCCTTCCCAAAGGGATCGTAGACCTGACCTTGAGATAGAGGGACGTTTACGAGATGTCGAGGTCTGGAGACCTCGACGAACTGATTGAATGCGATGGATCTGCTCAAAGACTTAAATCCCGAACAACGTGAAGCTGTCCTCTCGACCGAGGGACCACTTCTCATCATCGCTGGAGCAGGCACTGGAAAGACCGGTGTGCTCATTCGACGGATTGCGTATCTTCTTCAGGAGAAGAAAGCAGAGCCAGAAAACATCCTTGCACTCACTTTCACAGAGAAAGCAGCAGAGGAAATGAAGTCCCGT
>CAYHSB010000148.1:2434-4098 GCA_964359185.1 uncultured Chitinophagales bacterium | reverse complement strand
CCAACTTTTCTGAACTTAAAATTCGTTTTCCTCATCGTATGCGGAATGATGGCAATCCGGATCATCGACTCGCTCAGCCGCGCGACTGTGAGACTTACACCATCGATAGCGACCGACCCGGTTGGGATAAGGTACCGCATGTATCTTCGCGGGACATTAACGTCAAACATCCAACTCTTCCTCAGTGGTCGGATCGAAGCTATTCTTCCTACTCCGTCGATATGTCCAAGGACGATGTGCCCTCCAAGCCGATCAAAGGCACGCAGGGGCAACTCAAGGTTAACTCGATCATTTGGTTCCAGAGTTCCGAGGTTCGTCTTCTTCATCGTTTCCTCGACGGCCTGGACTTCAAAATGTGATCCTCGTCTGCGAACGATTGTCAAGCATGTACCGTTCACCGCAATGCTATCGCTGACTCTCAACTTCTTGGCAAGTTTACCTCCATCAATGATGAGGTATGCCGCCTTTCCCGATCTTCTAACTGCCTGAAGCTTGCCTGTTCCTTCCACTATTCCAGTAAACATTCTGCTTTCCTGGTTATCTGCCTACTTCATAATCATATACAAGCTTTGACATTTCCGCTATCGTCTGAATTCCCACCTTGTTCTCTTTGAGATCCTTTGAAAGCATTACAAGAACGTATTCCCGGCCATCAGGTAGCATCACCAGACCTGAGTCATGTTCAACCCCAGTGATAGATCCAGTCTTATGGGCCACTTTCACATTCTCTGGGAGCAAGGCAGGAATCATGTCTCTGCTCTCCTGGCGTAGCAATATGGCGATCATCTCCTCACGGGTCTCTGGTGTCACGATCCCTTTTGATGCGAGTAGCTCAAAGACACGCAGGAGATCGTAGGCGGTCGTTGTGTTGATGAGACCGGCTCTGAACGCCTTGCCATCTTCAACTCCGCGAAGCACTTTCAATTTCGTCGCGCCAATTTCATTCATCGTCCTTGTGACGGCTTCTGCGTGCACGAACTCGATCAATGCATTGGTCGCAAGGTTGCTGCTCTTAACGATCATGCGTTCAACAAGCTCTCGGATGGAAATTCTCTCTCCGATTCTTCGATAGAGATCGGGATCGCCATCTTCTTTCGGATCAAGTAAAAAAAAGCTACTATCTGCTATGCTTCGAAATTGGTTCACCATTTCCAGGCTATCTGACAGTCGAAACTTCCCCTCTGCAGCCTGCTTAAACACTTCAATCATCACAGCCGTCTTCATAGTGCTCGCTGCATGGAAAGTTTCGGTCTCGTTGATAGAGAGCGAGTCCCCAGTCGTCAAGTTCTTGAATGCGACGGCAAAGGTCCCTCCTGCCCGGGAGATTTTCTCTCGAAGAGAGTGTTCTAGTCCTGCGAGCGTTTGATGTTCCTGATCCTGCCCGTTCATAAGTGTAACAGCGAACATTAGCAATGGAAGAAGATTAGGCACACTCATTTCGCGATGTAGCCATGAATAAGGATATCGCTTCCAACCTTCTCAGCTTCGAAAGAGGAAAGTTCAAGAAATTCAGGATGTTTCAAAGCGTTGAGATCTCTGAATGCTGGTAGCCCGCTGCATCCATACACTCTTGGAGCTATGAAGATGAACATCCTGTCGACCAGACCCTGTCTTAGAAATTCAGTGAAAACGTGTTGTCCTCCCTCTACGAGAAGCGATATGAT
>CAYHSB010000148.1:0-2334 GCA_964359185.1 uncultured Chitinophagales bacterium | reverse complement strand
GAGAGATCTTCCCGTCGAGCGTCTGAGCAACTTTGATAGCAACGAAGGGCAATCCTGTGCGCGTCTTCTTGAGGAAGAACTCATTTAGTCTTCTGCATTCCTTCGCAAGGACCCCGACGGTTACCTCGATACCTGCAGACTTCAGAGTGCGAACCCCCCTCCCTTGCACAAGCGGATTTGGGTCAATCATGCCTACCACTACTCTCTGGAAACCAAGCGAAATGATTGCCTCGGTGCACGGGGGTGTCTTCCCAAAATGGGAGCACGGTTCAAGGTTGACATACAGAGTTGCGCCGGCGAGATTTCCCTTGGCATTCTTGATTGCACGTATCTCGGCGTGCGCATCACCGAATTCGCGATGGTATCCTCTGCCTATGACCCGGTTACCCTTCACAATTACCGCACCGACCAAAGGGTTTGGGCTGACTCGACCAATCCCTCGCCGAGCAAGATTAAGACACTCCTCCATGTAGCGTTCGTCACGATCAGCGTGGTTCATAGCTCATGTCAATTCAAAAACTCGATCAATACTTTTTCTCCGATGGCTGCCCTGAGCAGTTTACTCGCATTAGCATTCCGTAACCCAATCTCAACGAGATTCGAGCTATTGACAAGTGCGAGCGGGCTCGTCGCTGACCCTGAGGCATACGACTGCGAGAGACATCGAATGACTCGTTTCTTGATTGTGAACTTTATCCTTCTCGAAAACATCGCCATTCCCGGTGACACTCTGAAATTCGTGATTAGATTGCCGAAGCGGTCGATGTAGATAACCCTTCCAGCAACGGGAGCACGATTCCCGCTCCGAAGCTCAATGAATTCCCTTGTTGGAGAGAGAACAGGAAATCGCTTTCCCAGTTTCTCGGGCTTGAGGCCGAGTGACAAATAAGCTGCGGCCGGGGCGAATATGTCGCGTCCATGAAAGGTCGAACTGAGATGAGGGAGAAAATGTTTTCTACTCGTCACCTCCCACATCTTTTTCAACTCACCTTCGGACGCGATGTATCTCAGAATACCGTTATCGGGTGCAAGGAAGATATGATTTCTCCCTTCCGCGCAAAGGATCTTACGGCTTGAGCCAACTCCCGGGTCAACGACAGCTGCAAAGATAGTGTCAGCAGGAAAATAACGATACGATGACCAGAGGACATAGGCAGCTCTTTCGACATCCTGGGGCGGAATGTCATGAGCGATGTCCACTATGGTAACCCGCGGGTTGATCCCGACAATAATTCCTTTCATCGTGCCGACGAAACCATCCATTGTTCCGAAGTCCGTAAGAAGAGCAATGAGAGGATTCTTTCGCGTTCGCCTTTTCATAAAACAGAAAGGACATCGTTACCTTTTTGCTTCATCTCGTGCAAGGTTTTGATGTCCTCTTTCTTCTAAGAGAATGGACTAGACTGAGATCTCCCTGCCATCAAGACAGAACAATTTCTTTGCCTTTCTCAGCAGACATATAAATCGCGTCCACGATTTTCATGCGCTTGACTGCTTCATCGGCTGAGGAGATGACTGGGTTTAACCCCCGAACGGCTCCCACAAAATGTTTCAGCTCGTATTCATACGAACGTTTATACAGATTCTGATGTGTTTCCAATTTCGTGGGAGTAACGTTAACCAGACTTCCGTGTCCGCCAGAGGCGGACTTGTTAATCCGGAGCGGGTTTACACGAGCGCTTCCCTGAGTCCCGAAAAGATCGCAGTAAAAGAAATTATCTTCTGTCTGAAAGCTCCAGCTCGCCTCGGTCACTAAAGTAGAACCGTCCTTCATGGTCAAGAACACCATAGACGAGTCTTCAACCTTTTTCGTGATGAGAGAATAGTTCGAGGCACTCACGCGTTTTACCTCCGGATACCCCACGAGCCAGAGCGCGAGGTCCATCACCGCAATGCCTAGGTCGAGAAAAACGCCACCACCTGATTCCTCTTTGCTCGTGAACCAGGGGCTTGACACACTTTGTTTTCTCAACCACCCAGCTTTTACATAAAATATTTTTCCGAGTTCTCCATTCTCCACAAAGCTCTTAAGGATCATCGAATCTGGCCGGAAACGGTTATTCATCCCGACCATGACATTCCGCTTGTGTTTCTTTGCGACGTCTGCGATTTCAACAGCCTCTGCGTAATTCCGGGCAATTGGCTTCTCAACGAGTGCATCTACGCCTGACTCAATGGCCAACAAAGCAATGTCACGGTGAGTGTTCGTCGGGGTGCAAACAACCACGGCATCAATCCCGCCGTCATTGAGTGCTGCCTTCGGATCGCCATAAAAACGCTTGACGCCATATCGCTCTCCGACGTATTTGGCTTTCGACTTGTCAATATCGCACA
>CAYHSB010000147.1:2517-4115 GCA_964359185.1 uncultured Chitinophagales bacterium | reverse complement strand
AAGAAAACTTATGAGCAGCTGAAGGAAGCGAACGAACAAATCGTCAAATCAGAGAGGATGGCGCTGCGTGGAGAGCTAGCCGCTGAGGTTAGTCACGAGCTGAAGAACCTTCTTGCGGTGATTCTCTTACAACTTCAAAGCCTCCAGAAGCGAATCAGCAAGGGACAGACACAACAGTCTGTCGACCTAGTGAGTGAGATTATTCAGAGTGCTCAGAAGATTAACGTGTTCTCAGATAATCTTCTGGTCCGCTCCAGTATTTCTTCGAAGTTGAAACGCGGCGATTTGAAAAAGCTCGTTGCTGATTTTGCGGCGTTCATAAAAGTCCTTCCAAAATTCAGAAAAGGGAAGATCGTCGTGGAGGCTGATGACGTACTGCCGCAAATCAATATGGACGCTGAACAGTTACAACAAGTACTGTTGAATTTAGCAATGAACGCTGTCGAAGCCGATGCTGAGGCTACGATTACGATGAAAACGCAATATGACATTTTGAATAATCTAGTTGTCTTGACCGTTGCCGACAATGGTCCCGGTCTTGACCCAAGAGTGAAAGACAGATTACTTGTGGAAAAGGTGACCACGAAGGAAAATGGTCATGGTTACGGGCTAAGCATCTGTCGGAAGATAGTTGAAAACCATCGTGGAAAAATAAAAGTGGATTCCGTAGCCTGCCAAGGAACTACATTCACGATGTCGTTCCCTCCAGCACGGTAGTTTCACTTCAAGCGATTGCTGGTCCTTCGGAAGAGGAGAATCCAGCTAGAGTGCTCGCCTGGATTATTCTAGTGGGTCAGCTGGTAATAAGGAATGGATTTCTTTCGCGTTCTCTTCCGATTGTTGTTGAAGGGCCATGGCCAGGGTAAACCGTCACTTCATCTGGCAAGGTAAGCAACTCGTTCTTGATCGATGTCATCAGCGTGTCCCAATCCCCTCCCGGAAGATCAACCCTTCCAACACTCCCAGCGAAGAGGGTGTCGCCTGAGAAAAGGAATTTCTCGGTTCGTTCATACAAACAAATCCCTCCCTCAGTGTGGCCCGGTGTAAAAAGCACCTCGAATTTCAAATCTCCAACTTCTACAACGTTTCCAGCGTCAAGGTACCTCCCAGCTCTCGTCGGGGGAATTTCAAACGGGAGTCGGAAGAAGACTGGTACGGGATTCTTGATTCGGGGTTCATCGAGCCGATGGATTGCGATCGGAGCGAGAGTTTGCTGTTGCAACTCGGCGTTGTCCGCAATGTGATCCCAGTGTCCGTGCGTGTTGACGATGAGTTCTATCGAGAGATTGTGACGGCGGGCTGCGCTCAAGAGTTCGGCTGCTGAATCCTTCGGGGCATCAACGACGATCGCCTTCCCGCCGGCCTTATCTCCCACGAGGTATCCAACTGTAAAGAATGGACCGCTTTCTACGGGTTCGATGATCATTGGTTCAGTTCAAAGGTGAAAAATTCCGCCGCAGGCGAGTGCGCCTTTGGCGCAAAGACTCAAAAGGAAAAAGTAAAAAATGGGAAAATTTTATTTGAACTTAGAAAACCGCCGTCTTCGACGGTGGTCATGTACAGTTGGCTATGCCATCATGACCCCTCTGTCACTCCGT
>CAYHSB010000147.1:0-2417 GCA_964359185.1 uncultured Chitinophagales bacterium | reverse complement strand
CTCAGCTTTGTGCGCCTTATCCGTGCGCAAGCATATGAGCGAACTCTCCAATACTTGAAGGCGCTCCCTTCATCCCAATCGCTCGACTCATTCGCCAAAGGATTGGAAGGCTAAGCCCGCTGTTCCTGAGGAGTTCTCGCGCGTCTGGTCGATCGGCAAAATCGAGCTTGTTACCATGAAAAGTCACTCGACCACGATCCATGAGAACGATTGAGTCGCAGAACTCAAGCGAGTAGTCGATATCATGCGAGACAAGGAGAACGGTCTTCTTCCGCTCCTTAAGTCTTTCAAGTGCTTGCCCGAGTATCCCTCTTTGTCTCATGTCGAATCCAGCAGTCGGTTCATCAAAAGCCACGATAGGTGTGTCCATCGCGATCGCTGAAGCTATTGTGAGCATCTTACGCTTTGAAGGATGAAGGTCATACGGATGGGAAGCCGCAATGTCCGCGAGTCCTAGGAGGTGCAGCGCTTCGTCTGCAAGCTCTGCGAAATTCTGCTTCGCCAGATTTCGGGGGCCAAAAGTGACTTCGTCAAGCACTGTGCTGGAGAAGATTTGATCATCAGGGTTTTGAAAACTCAACGCCACATAGTGTGCGAGGTCAGAGACCTCATGTGATTTCGTATTCGTTTCTCCGATAAAAACATCTCCGCTTGTTGGCTTCAAGATGCCGTTCAGGTGTTTCACGAGCGTGGACTTCCCAGCGCCATTGTGGCCCAGCAGGAGCACCGCCTCGCCGTCCTGGATCGAAAGGTTTATCCCCCTGAGGGCTTCTACGGCCCCGCCGTAGACGTGATGAAGATTTGTGATTCTTATTCTCAACGAGCCCTGTCGAGTTGCCTGAGTGTCTGCCGATAGGTGTACGGAAGAGAGCCGGCCGGTTTGCCACTTCGGGACGAGACTTCATGGAAGACTCGTGTCCAGATTGGCCCGCCGACCTCCTGTTCAAAGCAATCTGGACTGCCAAAGAAATTCTCTGCTTTGCCGCGGTACACGTTTTTCCCATTTCGAAGAACAAGAAGTTTATCTACGAGACCAGGAAGCATCTCCATCCTTTGCTCAACAAGGAGTATCGTCTTCTTTCCTTTGAGTTTTCTAAGAATGAGGCTAAGATCACAAACTCCTTCTCGGTCGAGTGAGGACGACGGTTCGTCGAGTATCAAAATAGGTGGATCAAGTGCTAGAACGGAAGCTAGTGCTACGCGCTGCATCTCTCCGCCCGAGAGGGTCAATGGATCTCGGTCAGCGAGCTGTGCGATTCCCATTTCTCCCATTAACGAATCGACACGCTGAACGATCGTAGAGCGCTTCATTCCAAAATTCTCCATCGAGAAAGCAATTTCCTCGTAGACTCTTGGTTTGATTCCAGTGAGATAGACACTGGCATTCTGCATTAGTATTCCGACATGTTTCGTCATCGCTTCGAGCGATGTCGAAAGAGAGTCAAGTCCGCAGGTGGAAATCCTCCCTTCAACCTTTCCTCCCGCAAAGTAGTGATTGAGGATCGAAGCGATGGCGTAGCACAAAGTAGTTTTGCCCGCCTCAGAAGGGCCAACGAGACCACAGCACTCAAATTCTTCAATTGAAAAACTCAGATTGTCAAGAACCCTTTTCGAAGATCCCTTGTACGCATAGGAGAAATTCTCAACCGTAATTATGGGAGGAGCCATCGAAGCACTCTCCACAAAATGATCATAGAAGTCCCGAGAAGGAGGATGTAATTCGTCACACGCTCGATCCTTGACTCTTTCAATTCGATGAGAAATGATTTTGGCCCCTCAACTCCCAGCCCTCGGAGTTCAAGTGCGAGTCCCCTCTCCAAGCTTTCGGAGAGATAGCTGAAAATCAAAGGGAGAAGCATAGGGAAAAAAGCCTTCAGGCGTCTTACCGGGTTTCCTTTGACGCGAAGTCCACGTGAGGCCTGAGCTATCGCTATCTTTTCGATTTTCTTTCGCAGGGTATCGATCAATTGAAGTGAGTGAAGGAACACGTACACAAGCCTGGGGTTGGCTCCTTTTATCAACAGGGCGGTTGAGAGCAGGTGCGCTGGTGTGGTGGCAAAGAAAAACAGAAGTGAAAGTGATATGACCGAAAGCCGTAACGAGACTCCCAGCCCGAAAAGAAATCCTGCCTCGTTCACATCCACACCGAGGAAGTCCAATGTTCTTTGGCTCTCGGGGTAAATGAAGATGTTCAGCAAAACGATCAGAACTGCAACGGGCAAGACGTACCGTAGGAAACGCTTGAAGATCTGCCATCGTTGTGGGCTCACGAGTGACAGCAGCACTACAAGGGAGACTAGGATTATCTGGGCAGTAAAGTCGAGGACAAAAGAGAGCGCGATGATTGAGATTGAGAGGTATAATTTTGTCAAGGGATGAAGAGAGTCCATACCACTGCTACTCGGATACTGGCAGGA
>CAYHSB010000146.1:0-4143 GCA_964359185.1 uncultured Chitinophagales bacterium | reverse complement strand
TTTTTTTGTTTTTAATATAGCCAATGCCAATCTTGAATGCAACTTATCGCCCAGTATCTCTACGGGGGACATGAAATCTCGGCTCCGATTTAGTACGCTAATCTGTTGCACTCTCCTCTTCTTCACTCCGATCGCTCTTCGCGCGGCCGAACGGAACGTCTCGTATAGCCTTCAGCGCGTAATCGACAAACTCTTCACAAGAAAAATTACCGCCCGCGCGTCCACAGCAGTCAAAGTAGTCAGTGCTGAAACGGGGGAAGTGCTCTATGAACGAAATGCAAGCGCGCTGCTCACGCCAGCATCGACGATGAAGCTCATCTCATCAGCGACGGCCCTCGCCACGCTTGGACGCGATTACAGTTTCCGGACGGTAATCTCCACCGACGATACGACTCACGATCCCAACATTATCCATGGAAACCTCTACCTCCAGGGGTATGGTGATCCATATCTCACATCCACAGACTTGAAGAATCTCGCGGCTTATCTGAGCAAGCAAGGGCTCCGTGAGGTGCAGGGGGATGTTGAAGGAGATGAATCATTTTTTGATCATGCGTCGGCCTGCGTCGATCAAAATGGAAACGATCACTCCTCCATTCGGCTCCCTCATCTCTCAGCACTCACAGTCGATTTGAACTTGCTGACGGTCATCTTGGCTCCATCGAAGAGAAAGGGGGCAAAGGCCAAAGTCGAATTTCCCGCCGGTGGGTCTTTCTTCAGAGTCGTCAATCAGTCTGTGAGTGTAAATGAAAAGGTGAGATACAGACCCTATGTGAAAGCAGTTTGGACTGAAGGCGGGTGCTCAATCGTGATCAGTGGCAAAATGGCTATTGGCTCGAGAGCGAGAAGATATACACTTCCAGTGAAATCTCCTGCGTGGTACGCTGCGGCTTTACTCCGTGAGTACCTTCAGTCTGAGGGAATCAGCATTCTGGGAAGAACACGAGTCGGGACAGCTCCCAGCAGGGTTCGACAACTCGCAGAGAACCGAGACCCGATTCTCGACGTGTGTAGATGGATGAATAAGGACAGCGACAACTTTGCAGCAGAGATGGTCTTACGATCGCTCGGAGCAAAGTCGGGTGGCCCACCGGGAACCCTTGAGAAAGGCGTCGAAGCGATTGATAAGTTCTTGGACCAAGCTGGCATTGCTCGTACCTCACATCGGATCCATGACGCTTCAGGCATTTCTCACCAGAATGCCGTGAGCGCTGATGCTTTCGTGACTCTTCTTCGGTACATGTGCACACGACGAGACCTGTTTGAGGCTTTCTACAGTACTCTGCCTTCTGCGGGCGTTGATGGCACTCTGAGAGGGCGGATGACAGGAACAGAAGCAGCTGGAAACCTCCGCGCCAAGACCGGCACGTTGAACGGGGTAACATCACTCGCTGGCTACGTCAAATCTGCGGACGACGAACTCCTGATCTTTTCCATTACATCGCAGGACATCCCCTCTGGAAAGAAGCGCTACAAATCCTTGCAAGACAAAATCGGGGTGATTCTCGCCAACTTCAGCCGAGATCGATTTTCAGGCGATTAGGTTGGTCCACTCAATGCGCCTCCTGAAATCTCCTCTTTTCTGCACCGCAGTCGTATTTGTCCTTGGTCTAACGTCTTGTTCTACGTTCTTTCCTTCACGCGCCTATGATGATGCTGGTCTTGAGCTCAGGCAATCTATCGATGCGATCCTTGCTGATTCGATATTCATTCCCGCTCGCGTTGGCATCAAGGTCGTCTCAATGAGTGATGGGCGGGTTCTCTACGAGCGAGATAGCAGAGCCCTCTTCCATCCTGCATCAAACCTTAAGCTTCTCACGAGTGCAACGGCTCTTCATGCGCTTGGCAAGGACTATAAGTTCAAGACCGCATTGTATGCAGACAGCCTGAGTGAGGATGGAGAGATCATCGAGAATCTATACTTGAAAGGGTTTGGGAATCCCGATCTTAAAGTGCGGGATCTTCATTGGATGGTCGAGCAACTAAGAGCGAAGGGGGTTAAAACAGTACACGGGGACGTTGTGGGTGATGTATCGTTTTTCGATGACCTTTTCTGGGGAAATGGCTGGATGTGGGACGATGAGCCCTCATTCTACGAGGCGTTCATTACCCCTTTGTCAATCAATGACAACTCAGTGAGGGTACTTGTAGCGGCGGGAGAAAAAATTGGCGACCCCGTGCACGTTCGTCTCGACCCCGAAACGAAGTACCTATCTGTGGCGAACCATGGTTTGACGAGCCCCGATGCAACGGAAAACACAATTGAAGTCACAAGAGACTTCAAGGAGAGGTCAAACACTATTATCGTAAAGGGCGCGCTACCCCACAATGCAAAAGAACGCGAATTTGTCTTGAGCGTGTGGCGGCCAGAACTTTATGCTGTGACGCTCCTCCGAGAGGAGCTGGAGCGAGAAGGGATTGCAGTTGAAGGGACTACGCACCTGGGGGCGATGAATGGAGAAGCAAAGCAGCTCGTTCTCCATGAATGGCCTATTGATCCGGTTGTGATAAATCTTAACAAGTCGAGCGACAACCTCTCAGCAGAGAACACACTGAAAGTAATCGCGGCCGAGAGACGGGGAATACCTGGGACTTCGAGGGCTGGAATTTCCGTCGTGAATGAATTCCTTTCTTCACTTGGGATTGATACAACGTCGTACTTGATGGTCGACGGGTCGGGTGTGTCTCACTACAACTTGATTAGCGCAGAGACCACCGCAAGGCTTCTCACTGCGATGTTCACGGAGAAATCCACCAGAGCAAGATTTGATCTATTCTACGCTTCTCTTCCAATAGCTGGTGTTGATGGGACACTTGGGAATCGAATGAAGGGGACTGCCGCAGAGGGGATGATCCGGGCGAAGACTGGAACAATCAGCGGGGTAAGTTCATTATCGGGTTACGCGAAGACTAGGGATGGGGGCTTCCTTGCTTTTTCGATGATGATGCAGCACTTCGTTGGATCCTCAAAACCGTATCGCGACGCTCAAGATAAAATCGCCGAGCTACTTTCACAGTTCCGATACGGCCCGTCCACTGCTTCTAGATAATGTCAGTCAGCGGAGCGAATGTGGATGTTCCCTCCCGATGTCGAGAGTTGGATTAGATTTCCTCCTCCATTAACCTTTCCGTGAAGCTCATCCTCGCTTGTCTTCCCTGATACCATAAGAGGGAGATCGCACTTCACTGAACCTCCGCTCGTCGATGCTTCAATATCTGCTGTGATAGTCTTTGGGAGGTAAACAGAAACGTTTCCGCCGGATGTCTCCAGATGAATGCCTCTGTTCGCCCCTAGAATCCCGGCTTCGATGTTTCCACCAGAGGTTTCACCAAAGATCTTACCATCGATCCTGAGTAGCACAACCTCGCCACCCGAGGTGGTAGCCTTCACAGAGCCATAGACGCTATCGACCTTCACATCGCCACCCGAGGTGTGCCCTTGAACCTCCCCTCTTACTCCTCTGATGATAACATCACCTCCAGAAGTCTCACCGTAGATATCTCCAACGATTGAGCTCAACTTCAAATTGCCGCCTGAGGTCTCACAACGCACACTGCCCTCGACCCCTTTGATAGACACATCTCCGCCCGAGGTGCTTACCCGAGGGCGATACCTTGTCGGAACCTTGGCCCGGAAAACTATATCAGAACTCTGCCAATGCCACGGGAAAAAACGATCTCTCTGCCTTCCGACAACCGCAACACTGCTGTCGTTTGCATTGAAGTCAACTCTGAATCGCTTCAGTTGGTGCTCGTCCCCACTCATCTCCACTACTATAGCCACCAAATCCTTATCCCATGTTTCCACCGAAACAGTACCCGCGTCAGTGTCGATAGACAGCTCACCTCCCGGCTTGACATCAAACTCTCTTTCTATCTTCCTTTGGACCTCACCGAACCCATCTCTTGTCCAGCCTTCTTCTACAAACTTGCCTCCCCGCGCCGAACGCGCGTTCGAATACGCGATGATGGCGGCAATAAAGACAACTCCAATGAGGAGGAAGACAAAGATCTTTACAACTGTGATTTGCTTGGGTTCCATTGCGTGCCCTCCTTCGATGAACCTAACCAGTTTACTTGTGTCCTCAAAATTTTAACGCAATGAGTCTTGGAAAGTTTCAAGCAGTTGAGACACCAAAAGGC
>CAYHSB010000145.1:0-4164 GCA_964359185.1 uncultured Chitinophagales bacterium | reverse complement strand
ATGGAAGTCGAGATGAACAAAATCATCGCAAATCAGAAACGTGTGGCTGTGAGCACGCACTTTGTAGGCAGTACGATGTTCTATCTTGTCTGCCTTATCATTCTTACTGCTGCATTCGTCTTCGTAAGACAACGCAAGAAGAATTCTTACCGCATTGTGCACGAGAGAGGAGAAGAAACACCCTGATGGACCCAAAAGCTTTGCCGATTACAGGAACATTCCTTAACGAAGTCACTTTCGATATCCCATCGCAGAACTGGGGACCGGAAGACTGGCGTGCCGATTTCGACGCGATGCAGGCGATTGGGATCGACACGGTGATCATCATCAAGGGCGGCTTGCGACATGAAACAATTTTTCCTTCGAAAGCGATTGGTACGAATCCACCATTTGACCTGGCGAAGTTTTTCCTCGAGGAGACGGTGCAGCGAAAGATGCATCTCTATTTCGGCAACTACGACAGTTGGGAGTGGGCTGCGAAGGGCACCTGGAAAGAAGAAATCCAGATCAACAAGCGCTTCATGAAAGAAATCTGGGACCACTACGGATCTTACCCATCGTTCACGGGTTGGTACTTGACACATGAAACAAGTCACCGACGGTTTCACTTCCGCGAGATTTATAAGGAGCTAAGCGAGTACGCAAAAAAAATCACGCCGAGAAAACCTGTCCTTATCTCCCCATTCTACCCTTCAAAGAAAATCTATGGTGATGAGGCGTTAGCGCCGGAAGAATTTGGCGACAACTGGCGGCAGATGCTCAAAGGAGTCCACACAATCGACTATGCTGCATTCCAAGACGGAACAGCAAGACTGAACGAGCTGGGCTCCTACCTTCATCAAGCCAAGCTCGTGATGGACGAACTCGGAATCGAACTCTGGAACAACGTCGAAACGTTTACGCGAGAGATGCCGATCAAGTTCCCTCCAATCGATTTCCGAGAGTTGAGGGAGAAGCTCATCATCTCTGCGAAGTATGCAACAAAGAATATCACATTCGAATTTTCACACTTTATGAGTCCGAATTCCTGCTACCTCGCCGCTCGCAATCTCTACCAGCGGTATCGGGAGTATCTCAAACTCTAAGAGCCCAGTTCAAATGATGGAGAGTTTCCAAAATCCGCCGGAGAAGCACCGCCCCCTTCAGTTTCTACTCGGATACGAGCAGTGGTTTGGTGAGGATGAAAAAACAATCCGCAGAAATATCCTCCGCGTTCGAGAACTCGGAGTGGGAGGACTCGTTGTGAGCGTCAACCAGCAACAATATCTCCGGAGTGACAAGGCGTGGGAAGTCCTACGCCTTGGAGTAAGGATTTCGAAAGAATTGGGGTTGCGCTTATGGATTTACGATGAGGAGGGCTACCCAAGCGGTGCGGCAGGTGGGCTTGTCCTTGAAAAGGACCCGGCACTCGAGGCAACGGGACTCGTCTGGCATCCGAATGGCATCGGCGGACCAGAGTACGAGGTTGTTCCACTCTACGAAGGAACCCATGCAACGGAGAATTTCTACCAGAAAAGGCGCTACATCAACCTCCTCGACCCGAAAGCGACATCTACGTTCATCGAAGTCACGCACGAGCAATACGCGCAGCATCTTAGAGACCTAAGCGAATGGCTCGAGGCCGTATTCACCGATGAGCCATCCCTCATCAATGCGTACGTCCCTAAGGGAAAGAATTATCCTCTGGCATTACCTTGGGTGCGATCGTTGCCTGAGATCTTCCTTGCACGCAAGGGCTATGATCTCATGTCACACATCAAGAGTTTGTATCAGGACACTGGAAAGGACGATAGAAAAGTTCGCTGTGACTTTTATGAGGTCATCTCTGAGCTGTGTGCGGAGAATTATTTTGGACAGATTCAGAGATGGTGTCAAGCGCACGGGATTGCTTCCAGTGGTCATCTTCTGGGAGAGGAGACTCTTGTGTGGCAGACCTACTTCGAGGGAGAGCCCTTTGTATGTTATCGGAGGATGGATATTCCCGGTATCGACATGATTCTCTCGAATCCCGAAAGGATTATGCGGGAGAATTACTTCATCGTCCCAAAGCTCGCAAGCTCGGCAGCCCGGCTCATGCGGAAACGAGAAGTCATGTGTGAGGTTAGCGACTTCGTCGAAACGATGGACAACCATCCAGCAAGTCTCGAACAGATGATCGGGACTGCAAACATCCTGTATGCGCTCGGCGTGACGGAGCTCGTGTCTATGTATTCATCTGCAGTCCTTGAGATATTGGGGAAAGAGAATCCGAATCCATCTCAAGCACCAACCGTGGGACCAGAGGAGTACGGGAAGTACACCTCCTTCGCCGCAAGACTGAAAATGATCTTCTCTGAGGGAAGAATCGAAACACGGGTTGCTGTCCTCCATCCCATTGTGAGTGTGTGGGCAAATTTCACACCATCGAACCGCTCGATGTATGAGCCGCATCCAAACGAACGCGTGCGGTTCATCGACAGTGGATTCACAAATCTCTGTCGGGATCTCATTCAGCACAAAATCGATTTTGATATTCTTGACGACAAAGCCATCGCAGAGGCTGAGATCGTCGGTGACGAGTTGGTTATTTCAGGAAACCGCTATTCGTGCGTCGTGCTTCCACCTATGGATACAGCGCGACTGAGAACGATCGAGAAGGTCGCGCAATATGCTGAACACGGGGGGTACGTCGTCGCTCAAGCCCTTCTTCCTGAATACGCGGCAGAGGGTTCAGAACACGATGAGAACATAAGAACGCTCGCCGAGAAGACCTTTGCAAACTCCCAGAACAAATTCGTCGAGACAGATAGTGGAGCTTTTATCGAAGCGGTGAAGAAACGCGTCCTGCCGAACTGCGAGCTCTCCCCTCCAAATTCTGATATCATCTGTACCTGTTTGTCTATGGACAAGGGGAAGACATTTTTTATCGCAAACACCTCGTCGCAACCGTGGAAAGGCGTTTGCACGTTTGAAGCTTCGGGCAAAGTTACTCTATTATATCCCGCGTCTGGCAACAGCAGTACACCTGGCATTACGGATGTGCAAGATTCCAAGACAAAGATCAACCTCTTGCTAGAATCATATCAAAGCCTTTTCGTCGCGTTCACAAATCCTTGAGTTTCAATCTCATCTATATGACCGCAAAACTTCAAGAACGCCTCGCCTTTGTAACAGCGAATTTTGTCGCTCGTGCGGGGAATTACCAGACCCGACCCTTCGACTGGGGAAAATGCCACAACAAGACCGTCGAGACCTTCACCGTTGAAGAGATGGAGAGCATCTGCGCCGAAATCGCCGCGGCTGACTTCCGCTACATTGACCTCTGGATCGCCCATGCGTACGCTCTCGCCCACAACGAGAAATCAATCGAGCGATTCCACGAGATTCTTGAGAAGTACAATCTGAAACTCGTCGCGGCGGGGTTAGGGCTTGGAGGAACTCAAACCAACAGAACAGAAGTCGAGCGAGACTTTACCACACTTGTGCGGTTGGGTGTACCGCTCCTTGCTGGCACGATGCAAAAGGACGATGTCCCTGTGATTGCAGAGTGGTGTGAAAAGTACGGGGTCCGCGCCGCAATCGAGAATCATCCTGAGAAACGAGCAGAGGAAATTCTTGAGAAAATTGGGAATTACGGGAAATGGATCGGTGCGTGTACTGACACAGGCTGGTGGGGAACGCAAGGTGCTGACGCTGTAAGAGAAGTCATCATTCTCCGGGACCACCTCTTTCATGTTCATCTCAAGGACGTGAGGGAAGTCGGAACGCACCACACCTGCGCATACGGAGAAGGGATTGTCAACATCAAAGGTGTGTTGAATGTTCTTGACAAAATGAATTACTCTGGATTCATAAGCATTGAGCACGAGCCTGAATACACTGAGCCAATGGGGGATGTCAGGAAAAGCCGTGTGCTGGCCATCAAGCACGTGAAGAAGCTACGGGAGGAAAAATCAACAACAGCCTCCCGCCAAGTCAGGACTGCTGTCATTGGTGCCGGAGGAATCTGGAATTTTCATGCGAAGAGCCTCTGGCAAATTCCCGGAGTAGAAGTTGTTGGCCATTGCGATCTGGACATACAGAAGGCACGGGACGCCGCCTCAAGGTTCGGTGGAGAAGTGTTCACTAACCTCGACTCGATGCTCGATACAGTGAAGCCTGATGCCGTCTGGATTTGCACCCCGC
>CAYHSB010000144.1:0-4168 GCA_964359185.1 uncultured Chitinophagales bacterium | reverse complement strand
GAATCGTCACCAGTCCATCGCCAGTACATCCAATGTGCATAGAGCAGCTGGCCGTTCTGGTCGAGCTCATAGAGATCATAGCCACGCCATCGACTCGATTCCAGCGTCACACCTTCGTCATTCACCATTTTCTCCATCATCCGCTCAAGCAACGTTTTCGCCGCTTTCTCCTGGCCCGACATCACAAGAGCGATCACAATCATGCTCTCATCCCGGATCCATTCCTGGTTGTATTGCCAGATACCCGAATCCATTTTGCCTGTGCTTGAGACAGCAGCGCGCAACCCGTTCTTTGATGTGCGGAACAGATGATCAAGCATGTCATTGGCCTGAAACTCTGAGGTTGTTCTCCAGTAGGCTGATGTTTTTCCGCGCAGCTGCTCAAGATCCTTCCTTGAGAACTTCTTCCGCGAACCGCCGAGTGAATAGAGAAAAGTTGAAGAAGATTCCTCGCCTTTGCTCAAGGGTCCAGCAGCAATCGTTAACCATCGGTCGTTCGCTCGACCTTTTTCAAGTACGGAAACTCGCAGCGTGAGATAGCCATGCGCCTCAAGAATCTGCTCCTCTTGAAGACAAATCTGTTCATCGAAGAGCATCTGGTTGGGATAGAGCATCACTTGAGTCTGAACTTCGATCGGATTCGAGCCATTGTTCTTTACCCTGACTGTCCTCGCGAGCACGGGCACTCCCACTGGGCACCAGAGTTCCTCGCGCACTAAGCAGCGTGAGGCGCGCCACGTAGCAACGACAGTCGGAATAGCACCTGGGTACTCCCAGTGGACTTCGAGAGACGCTGGGGTTGCGTAATACACTTTTTCATTCGCAATGACCGTCACCATCGAACGTTCGAGTCCACTCTCCGGATGATAAAGGAAGGTGCTGCTCTTCCGAGCAAAATGGTCGGGATGCATCACGAGCAGGCCGAGCGCAGTCCCTGAAGATGGCACAGTAGAGTGCTGGACAGCCACCTGGATGTATCCATTGCCAAGGAAGAAATACTCAAGCCCCGGGCCTGTAGTCTGATAGTCCTGGTGTGGACGTTGGCCAGAGGCTATCGCTGTGTTTGCAGAAGGAGGCTGTTCGGTGAAGGTGGTGAGTGCAACGCTAGCGTCTAGAAGGCTCTGATAATCTTTCCGTTGATACGTAGCCATTTCAAGATACCTTGATCGCCCTTGATTGTTCCTCCTGAATTTTCTTAAGTATCCGGCTCACCGTCTCGACGTTTTGCTTTGATTTCTCGATGAGGGGGAGACAATGCGTCTCGATCGTGACGTGACTCAACCGACCATCTTTGACGATCGCGCGAAGTTGACCCTCCCAGTTGATTTTTCCTTCACCGACCGGAACACAAGCGAGGGTCGAATCCTTTTGCACATCCTTTACATGGATGTTCGCCACCCAGGGTTTGAGAGCTTCGTAACCGATTGGGAAGGGATGATTCTCGGCACCGAGTGCGTTAGCCGGGTCCCAGTTCGCCATAAGACTTTTCGACCCTACTGCAGCGAGGAGCTTCGCCGTTCTCTTTCCAGAGTCAGCCCAGAAGCCAGGTTCATTCTCGAGTGCAAGGGTAATTCCATTGCGTTCTGCCAGCTCCGCTGCGCTCTTCAACGTCTTCACAGCCAGCTCGAATTCAGAATCACCAGCCGTTATCGACTTGATGAAGCCAAACGTGAGAATGAGAGGTGTGTGAAACTTATGAGCGAGCTCGATTGTTGCCGGCAGAACCTCGTTGAGATCTTTTTGAATCGTCACCACATCCTCCAATGGCGCTTTGAACGTACCTGGAGAGAGTGCAGTAAAGCTTATTCCGAATTCTTTCTTGCACTCAAAAAGGACCTGGGTGTCCTCTTTGGAAATATGCGGTATCCTGCCCGACTGGCTGGTCCGGAATTCGAAGTCATGTATTCCCCAACTCACGCCGAGGGAAATGGCCTCTCGAATATCAGGAGAAATCTCGTCTGTGACAATTCCGATGCGCATTTTTAGTTACAAAGAATTCGATTGAAAAAGAATACGGTCTTTCGTGTCACCTGCAACCTCCTCCGAGCACTCATGTCTCGGCGACCTCCTTTACCCCTTTGATGAGTCTTTCTACTTCCTCAAAGTTGTTATAGATATGCGTCGAGATTCGCAGCCCATTCAAATTCGCCTCGCCAACAAAGCGAGTACGGAGTTTGTACTTCTCCGCCAAAAACGCTTGGACCTTGTCGATCTTTCGATTTGTCATTCGGAATGTGATCATCGCCCCGCGGTCGCTCGCCTCAGGGGGACTGAGAATCTCAACGGTCCTAATCTCCGAAAGTCCATCGTAGACTCTTGTGGAGAGAGCCTGGTTTCTCTTCCATACGTTTTCCATCCCAATCGTCTGGAGAAAATCAATCGCCGCCCCGAGGCCTACCATTAGCGGGACGTTATACGTCCCATACTCGTACCTCTGCGCTGTCGGGTGGAACTCAATCTTTCCTGTCATGAGATCAAACCCATTGTCAGAATAAGCACCGACGAAGATTGGTCGGACTGTATCCAGCAGCTCCTTCCGCACATAGAGAAGCCCGGTTCGTTTCGGCCCAAGCAGCCATTTGTGTCCACTTGCAGCATAGAAATCACAACCGATTTCCTTGACGTTCAGGGGCTTCATGCCGGGAACTTGAGCACCGTCAAGGAAATACCAGAGTCCCTTCTCTTTCGCCAGCTTGGCAATCTCCTTGACGGGCAGCTCTTGGCCCGTTGTTGTCGTGACGTGGCTTACGCTTATGGCCTTTGTACGATTAGTGATGAGACTAGCGATGCTCTCGAGATTCTCTTCTCGACTTTTCGTGCTGGGTTCAAATGGTTTCAAGACAATGCCATCGAGCTTCTGCCTTGCCAGCCAAGGGAGAATGCCCCCGACGTGCTCGTGTGTCGTCGTGATGACCTCGTCGCCCCGTTTCAGCGGAAGACCGTTAACAACAATGTTGATGCCTTCAGTTGCGCAGCTGGTCAACGTTACCTCTGCTGGTTCCGCTCCAAGAATTCGTGCGGCCTTCGCTTTCACAGCAGTCCAAATTTCCTCGGTGTGACCGACCTCTGAGATCGCTTCAAGCTCATCCATCTTTCGCTTGACGGGCTCGATGACGACGTATGGCGATGCACCGAGCCCCCCCGTATTAAAGTAGGCTCGCTCTCGGGTCAAGGGGAACTGATCGCGCACGACTGACCAAAAATTCTCATCGCCTGGATCGATGCTTCGGCTTCGGGCGTCGGCGAACGCACCAGAAAGGTTGGGTGGCTGGGAAGAGAGCTTAAGAAATGATTCAGCACCAGCCATTCCAGCAATAGCTCCGGCAAGACTCTGCACAAATTCTTTTCGCTTCATTGAGGCGAGGTAAACGTTGATTGCAGGCGCATGAAAAATATAGCAAGAAGTGGAGCGATAAACAAGACGGAGATCAAGATATCTCTATTACCATGGTGTGGAAAACTGCTCGGACATCCTTGGTCATCTGAGAATTCCTGTTTAAGCGAAAGATGAAAAGTAGAAATGGAACAGGCGAGCTGCATTACTCCAGCTTGAGTTCCTTCCTGACGATGTGGGTGCCTTCTACCATCGCTTTCAACTTTGCGAAAGCGCGGGCCCGGGGCATGAACTTCATCCCGCAATCAGGACTAACATAGAGCTTGTCGACAGGAACATACTCGAGAGCCTTCCGAATTCGTCCCGCAACGATTGCCGGAGTCTCCACCTTATTATCTTTCACGTCGATGACCCCGACCACGATCTCCTTTTCGGTGGGAAACCGTTTGAATAGATCAAGCCCGATACCGTCTGAAATGGCGAACTCGAGACTGAGCTGGTCAGCCTTTACTTTGAGCAGATCTGGAAAGAGGTCATCGTACTTTCCCTTGAACAGCCGCTTCAGCTGATAATTACCGTAGCAGATGTGAAGGGCAATCTTCGCGTCTACCCCGTCAATAAGTCGATTGAAAGCATCTACAAGCCACGGGATGTCTTTCGGATACCCCACCCATACGGGCTCATCAATCTGGATGTAATCGCAGCCTGCTGCAGTGCATTCCTTGAGTTCGGCATTCAGCACAGCGGCGAGATCGAACACCAGCTGCTTTTCGTCACTGTAGAACTCGTTCGTCGCTCTCTTCGCGAGCATTTGTGGACCCGTGCAAGTGACTT
>CAYHSB010000143.1:0-4177 GCA_964359185.1 uncultured Chitinophagales bacterium | reverse complement strand
AAGCTCCTTGAAACAGGAGAGGAGCTAAAGTTTAGCAATAAATTTGAATGCGCTCAGTGCAGAATCAAATATGAAGAACCCGAGCCGCGACTCTTCTCATTCAACAATCCCTATGGAGCGTGCCCGAAGTGCCAGGGATTTGGACGCTCAGTCGGTATCGATCTTGACCTTGTCGTACCAAACAAGGAGAAGACGATCCGTGAGGGAGCAATTCAACCGTGGACCTTCCCTAGATGGAGAGAGAATCTCTACGACCTCATGCGAGTCGCGAGCCAGGCTGGTGTGCGCGTAGATGTACCTTTTCGGGAGTTGACGGACGAGGAGATCAAGGTGATAATGGAGGGGTACGACGGCTTTGACGGCCTCAACAAGTTTTTCAGGTACATAGAGCGGAAAGCCTACAAGATTCACTATCGCGTCTTCCTGAGTCGGTACCGGGGATACACGACTTGTGACACGTGCAACAGTGCCAGACTGCGACCCGAAGCGCTCAGTGTCTTTGTCGGCGGAAAAAACATCCACGACGTCGTTTGTATGAGTATAGCAGAAGCCGACAAGTTCTTCCACCAGTTGCAGCTAACCCCATTTGAGCAAGAGGTCGCCAAGAGAATTCTGGACGAGCTCCAAAAGCGGTTAAAGTATCTCGTAGAAGTTGGAATTGGTTACCTTACCATTGACCGCCTCTCGAGCACACTCTCGGGCGGTGAAGCACAGCGGATCAACCTAGCGACATCACTCGGCTCATCGCTTGTTGGCTCACTCTACATACTTGACGAGCCGAGTATCGGGCTCCACCCCCGAGACAACAACAAGTTAATCAACATTTTGAAATCACTCCGTGACATTGGAAACACGGTTATTGTTGTTGAGCACGATGCTGATATGATTAAGGCGAGCGATCTCATCGTCGATCTTGGTCCTCGTGCTGGCGAAAACGGAGGTGAGGTGATTCACAAGGGTGAACTACCAGAGCTTTTGAAGGACAGGAACTCTCTCACTGGCAGATACTTAAGTGGAGCGCTCTGCATTCCTGTTCCGAAACGTCGTCGAGATGGAAGAGGGAAAGCGATTGTGATACGTGGCGCTGCTGAGCACAACCTAAAACGTATCGATGTGAAGATCCCTCTCAATGTTTTTGTCTGTATCACTGGAGTGAGTGGCTCTGGAAAAAGCACGCTTATCCACGAGATCTTCTACGCCGCGTTGAAAAAGCAAAAGGGTGGTTACGCTGGAAAGGTGGGGAAATTCTCTAAGCTAGAGGGTGCAGAACACGTGGACGCTGTGGAACTTGTCGATCAGTCCCCAGTTGGACGAACGCCCCGATCGAATCCGATCACCTATATCAAGGCGTTCGACCTCATCAGAGACTTGTTTGCAAATACTCAGCAGGCGAAAATCCGAGGGTTCAAACCCGGTCACTTCTCCTTCAATGTGCCAGGAGGACGATGTGAGACGTGCGAGGGTGATGGCTTCCAGAAGGTCGAGATGCAGTTCCTCGCGGACCTCTATATCACGTGCGATGTATGCAAAGGCAAGCGCTACAAGAGCGAGGTACTTGACATTCGCTACCGTGGTAAGAATATTGACGAAGTTCTAAACATGACTGTCACTGAAGCCATCGCCTTCTTCCAAGCAGATCCACGGGGCAAGCGTGTCGCAACTCGACTGAGAGTCCTCGATGACGTCGGCCTAGGGTATCTCCGACTGGGACAATCGGCGACGACTTTGTCAGGAGGAGAAGCGCAACGGGTGAAGCTTGCCGCTCACCTAGCTGCTCAAGAGAGAGAAGACCACACGCTCTTCATCTTTGATGAACCAACAACGGGCTTGCACTTCGACGACATCGCAAAGCTTCTTCGATGTTTCGATGCGCTGATCGCGAGTGGGAATTCCATCGTCACGATCGAGCACAATATGGACGTCATCAAGTGTGCTGATTACATCATTGATCTGGGTCCCGAAGGTGGCGATGAAGGAGGTTACGTGGTCGCAACGGGGACGCCGGACCAGGTTTCAAAGTTCTCAAAATCCTATACCGGGAAATTCCTCAGAGCCTATCTAAACAACGGAAAGTCATCATGAACTCGTTACTTTATCAGTTGAAGGGGACGCCATGAAGAAAAACGTTCTTGTTGTTTCTTCACTCTTGTGCTTTTGGTTCGTTCTTCCTCTCTCCGTCTCTGCGCAGCAGGTTAATGTAACAGCAAGGACTTCAGGGAGGGAGTCTCTCGCGTCAACGGCTCGTGCAGCCAAGGGTATCTCTCGCGAGAAAGGTGTCTTCGGAATTGGAGTCGTCCTAGGTGAACCGAGTGGTGTCACCGGCAAGTACTGGCTCAGTGAGAATACCGCAGTCGATGGCGCCTTTGGATATTCATTCGGAGATCGATATCGAGTGAGTGCAGACTACGTTGTCCACGTTGATGCGTTTGAGAGTCCAGAGTTTCCTCTTTATTATGGTGTCGGGGGAGCTATCAGCGGAGATCGAGGGTATATCACGAAATCGCGGAGCGGGGATTTTGCTCTTGGTGTGCGCGGGGTAGTTGGTGTGAGTTATCTTTTCAAGAGTGCTCCGTTGGATGCATTTCTAGAGGTTGCCCCCATCATCTTCATTGCACCTCCCCTCGGACTTAGCATGGACTTTTGCTTCGGTCTCCGCGTGTACCCCTGATCGCCCCTAATCTCTTGCAAACGAAAAAGCACCATGTGTCTTCGATCGACCGCACGGTGCTTTTGGGTCTCTAGACCGGCGAGAACTTCAGTACATCGTTCCCACATTGAGCGTGATAAAGAACCCACCAAATTGCTTCTTGTAGATTCCCTGGAGGCTCTCGATCTCGTTCTTAAGGGGAACAAAATAATATCGAAAGCTCAGTCCTACCAGATTCCTCGGCTCAAACCCGAAGAATGCACCGAATCCCACATAGGCACCGAGAGTGTAATGGGCTCGCCCATGGCCGAGGCTGTTGAAAAACTCACGGTCGTATGGTGCGGCGTAGACAAGCGTTGGTCCTAGGGCCGCAGTAATGTAGGGTCGGAAGTTATCGACAATGTCTTCCCTGAATAATCGGTTTTGCACTCCAAAGATGAGAGGTAGAAGAAAGAAGCGATTGACTTTGCCCGGAACAAAGGTTTCACCTGTGAAGGGGTTGAACTGCTCCACCTCCCGATCGTCTTTCGCCTCCGAAATGGCAAATGTCCCAAACCCGTACAAGTCATCGGTGTACTGACGCCGATAGAAGACCCCGAGACCAAAGCCGCTGTTTGATACAAGGATGTCGAGCCCCAGGGCATTTCGCCTTTGTTCAGGTAGAATAGTATCGGCAAGAAAACTCGTTGGCACGACCATGGTCGTCTTATTCAGGTCATGCCAGTCTCCATTCGAGTGTCCGGCGGAGACAATGGCCTCCTGAGCGTTGACCTGCCTTGCTGATGGCAGAATAATCAGTGCGAGGGAGACAATTGCCCTCGCTAGAACATTTCGCCGTGAAACCATTAGGCTCTCCTTTTCATTGACGTTTGATATTGCGCCGAAATCAAGTCTGTATGAATGACAACCTGGTAATTAGACGTAGAGTTCCTCTCATCGGTTCACTTCCTTTTACTGCAAGACAAAGATTCCAAACTTCAGATACTTCGTCTCTGGCATTGCCGGTAAAATGGGATGGTCGAGCCCCGCGCCACGCCATTCGAGAAGCTGAACTCCTCGGCCAGCGGCTTTCGCACTCTCATTGATGACTTCGACAAACATCTCGTCTGTCACGTGATGTGAACAAGAACCAGTTGCGAGCACCCCGCCTTCTCTTAAGAGTTTCATCGCATTTGTGTTGATTCCCTTGTATCCCTTCTTGGCCGCCGGGAGATTCTTCTTGCTCTTCGTAAACGATGGAGGGTCAAGGATAACCAGGTCGTATTTTTCTCCGCGCTCAATGAGGTGTTTCAGGAAGTCGAAGACATCAGCGACTTCGAATTGGCAAAGAGTATCGAATTTATTGATCGAGGCATTCTTCTGAGCCCTTCTCACTGCGTCTTCGGAAATATCAATCCCAAGAATCTTGGTCGCGCCCGCGGCTGCTGCATTGAAGCCGAAGCCACCATCGTTGCAGAAACAATCAAGGACAGTGGCGCCATCGGTAAATCGCCGGATGGATTCTCGATTTTCTCGTTGGTCGAGGTAAAA
>CAYHSB010000142.1:0-4250 GCA_964359185.1 uncultured Chitinophagales bacterium | reverse complement strand
TCCAGGATGAACTTCGATGAACATGCTATTTATCTTTTGCCACAGTTAATTGGCTTTGAGATTTCTTCTCGAGCTCTCTTTTGGGAATTCTCTGGACAGCCGTATCTCCGGCTGCGGGGTTTGCTTTTGCAGCGGTCTTAATGCTTCTCGGCAGTGTCATTCTCTTTCGGCTTCGGTAGACCTTCGCCCGCCGGCGGGCTTTGGCGAAGGCGGGCCTTCCTCAAATGCGTGGTGCTTCACGATGCGCGCTTCTGTGATAAAGATCACCTCTTCCGCAATATTCGTTGCAAGATCGGCAACACGCTCAAGATTCCTGCTAACGCGGAGAACCTGCAGACCGCCTTCGATCAGAGATGCGTCTTTCCTCACCAAACCAGCCACCTCGTGGGCCATATCTTTGTTCAACCCGTCGACCTGATCGTCGACAGTAAGAACTGTCTTGCCCATCTGTGGATCGTTGTGGATGAAACTATCGAGCGCATCCCGAAGCATCTTCTGTGTCAGCTCGGCCATTTTCGGTAGATCGAGGAGAGGCTCCTCGGGACGTCTCTCGCAGAACGCGAGTGCGGACTCTGCGGTGTTTACCGCGTGATCGCCGATCCGCTCCAAGTCGTTATTGATTTTCGCCGCAGCAAGGATGAGCCGGAGGTCAATGGCCACTGGCTGCTGAAGGGCGAGCAAGTCAACGATGGCATTATCGATCTCGATCTCAAGAGAGTTGATTCGCCCATCGCCGTCGATAACTCTCGTCGCAAGCTCTGCATCCTGTTTCAGAAGAGCCTGTATTGACAAGCCGATGGCTTCCTCTGCGAGACTCCCCATCTTGATCAGGCTCGTCTTCAGGGCTTCGAGTTCTTTTTCAAAGTGTCGTTGCATAGAGTCAATTCAAAATTAAGAATGAAAAGTGACAACACTCTCTTGTCATTCCAACGATTCCCCCGCAGGTGGAAGGCGAGGAATCTCCTGCGTGACTCGAGGCAAAAGAGATTCCTCATCCCGATGAATCGGGATTCGGAATGACAGATGTTGGGGGTTTTGGCCTGTCATCCGAACCTTCCCGTGATGTAGTCTTCTGTCTGCTTCTTCGCCGGAGAGGTGAAGATCCGCTTCGTCTCATCATATTCAATCAGCTCACCCAGATAGAAGAAAGCAGTGTAGTCGCTCACTCGCGCCGCTTGCTGCATGTTATGAGTAACGATAACAATTGTATAGTTCTGTTTCAACTCGTAGATTAACTCCTCAATCTTCGCGGTCGAAATCGGGTCGAGCGCGCTGGCAGGTTCGTCCATCAGGAGAATGTCGGGATCAACGGCGAGGGCCCGAGCAATACAGAGACGTTGCTGTTGACCACCAGAAAGCTTTAAGGCACTCTCTTGTAACTCGTCCTTGACCTCGTCCCAGAGAGCCGCTCGCTTGAGAGAGCGGTCCACAATCTCATCAAGCAACCTCTTCTCTCGAATCCCATTGATTCGAGGCCCGTACGCAACATTGTCATAGATGCGCTTCGGGAAAGGGTTGGACTTCTGGAAAATCATGCCCACTTTCTTCCTTAACTCCACCACATCGACGCCATTTCCGTAAATCGGGAATCCATCGATTTCAACATTTCCATCGGTTCGAACATCTTGGATGAGGTCATTCATCCTGTTCAGCGTCCGGAGGAAGGTGCTCTTCCCGCAACCTGAAGGTCCAATCAGAGCTGTAACGTGGTACGCGAGGATATCCATCGTGATATCCTTCAGAGCCTGCTTCGAACCGTAGAAGAGGCTGAGCTTCTCCGTTCTGATCTTAATTTCCTTTTCAGTCATGACTCCACTACCGATTCTGCCGTGTACGGACTCGATACCTCAGAAAAATTGCTGAGAAGTTAAGGAGAAACGTTAACAGGAGCAAGACGAGTGTCGTCGCGTACTGGATCGGCCGGGTTGCTTCGACATCCACTGACTGTGTCGTCATAATATAAATGTGATAGCCAAGCTCCATAAACTGATCGGAGAGTGAGCTTGGTAGATAAGGCAGAAAGTAGGCTGCCCCGGTGAAAAGAATTGGCGCCACCTCCCCTGCGCCGCGACTCACCGCGAGAATCCCACCAGTGAGTATCCCGGTCATCGAGCTCGGGATCAGAATCTTGCGGATTGTCTGCCAGCGTGTAGCTCCAAGAGCGTAACTCGCCTCACGGATTTCTCTCGGGACCGCCTTCAGTGCTTCTTCAACAGAGACGATGACGACCGGGAGCGTGAGGAGCGACATCGTGAGGCTTGCCCAGAGGATGTTCGGCTGCCCCCACCGCAGTGTCGCACCTCCCGTCAACACTTTGTCAATTCCGCCTCCGACGAACTGAACGAAGAACCCGAATCCGAAGAGTCCAAACACAATCGCCGGAACTCCTGCGAGGGTTCTGACAGCAAACCGTATGATTCGAGCGAGATACGATCCTTCGCTGGCGTATTCAGAGAGATAAATCGCCGTGATGGTTCCGATAGGAACTCCAGCGATGGACATGATAAGAACAAGAAGCGCTGTTCCAACGATCGCTGGGAATATTCCGCCTTCTGTCATTCCCTCGGTCGGTGCCTGCGTCAGGAATTCCCATGTCAACCTCTCATGCCCTCCAACAACGATGTCAACCACGATGAGGAGAACTATCAGCAGAATGCTGAATGCAGCGGCCGCCGTGACGGAGACGACGCCGACTCCTATGAACTTGGCGCGCTTCATGTCCCAACGCCTTGAAATCGTTTCAACAGTTTTCCGCGAACATAAAACTCTGCGAAGGCGTTAAGTGAGAAGGTGAACAGGAAGAGCAGAGAGCCAATGAGAAAGAGGATGCTGTAATGCGTTTCCCCAAAGACAACCTCCGCCATCTCTGCACCAATCGTCGCTGTGAGCGTTCGAACAGACTCAAAGAAGTTCGCCGAATAAGTGGCGGCATTTCCCGTCGCCATCAGGACGATCATCGTCTCGCCAAAGGCTCTTCCAACTCCTAACAGCAGCGCTGCAAACACTCCTGGCGTGGCCGCTGGTAAGACGACAAAGAACGCGGTCTGCCACCGACTGGCTCCCAGAGCCAGACTTGCCTCAGAGAATTCCTTCGGAACATTTGCCAGCGCATCCTCGGTGACAGTGAACACAATTGGAATAACAGCAAGTGAAAGGGCTAGTCCGCCGACGAATGCGTTCAGACGATACGTCGAGCCAGTGAAATCCTGAAGAACAGTCGCCAATGTAACCAGTGCAAAGAATCCAATCACGACAGAAGGAAAGCCGGCGAGAATTTCAATGGATGGCTTCAAGATTTCGCGCGCCCATCGCGGGGCAAACATCGCTGTAAAGATTGCGGCCAAGATTCCGATTGGACCAGCAATGACAACGGCGACCAGTGTGACGCGTAATGTCCCAGAGATAAGGGGCAGCAACCCGTATTTTGGCTCTGCTGAGACTGGCTGCCACGTTTTCGAAGTCAGATTCTCCAACGTCGCTTCGCCTTCATGACCTGATGTCTCAAGTGAAAGAGATTGAGCTTTCCCTGCATCAACTGTCGATCCGCCGATCTCCTCGCCTCCAACTCCATAAGTCTCTGGCCGCTCGTTCTGAACCGTCCCTGGAGTACCCGCGTTGACTCTCGGCTCTCCAGCAAAAATGGGTATCGCCTCCCGAAACACAAAGATGAAGAGCAGACAGATGACGGCAAGCGACAGAAACGCCACGGAACGGATGACCTGCTCAGCGAGGAATTCTCCGAGACGAAATTTTTTCTTAAGCGAAAACTTTCGCTGCCCCAGGCCCGCCCGACTTGGGACGCCAACTTTCAGTGGAGGAGGAAGCGTTCCGACTTCCAACTTTGGAAGCCGGCGGACATCTCGGAATTCTGTGCTCTCCAATGGTTTTTTATCTATCTCCTTCATGCGTAGGCGATCTCACTTCGAACCAGTGGAACTGAACGTCTTGACCGGAAAGTATCCGACCTTGGTTACTATTTCTTGGCCTTCAGGACTAAGAATCCAATCGATGTATTCCTTGAGTGCACCGGTCGGTTTGCTGCGCGTGTACATGTAGAGATATCGTGTGATGGGATACTCTCCGCTCGCGACAGTCTGTGCGTTTGGCTCGTAGCCGGATGATTTTTCGTCCTTCTTCACTTTTAGAAACTTGATCCCCTTTCCGTAAGCCGCGCCCCCATAACCAATTCCGTTCACATCCTTCCCGACAGCGTTCACGACTGCGGCAGTGCCAGGCATCGTTTGTGCCGA
>CAYHSB010000141.1:3114-4256 GCA_964359185.1 uncultured Chitinophagales bacterium | reverse complement strand
ATGGAAGTGAGCGTAGGTGTTGGTCCCGACAAATTCGTGCTGGCTCAAAATTATCCAAACCCCTTCAACCCGAGCACGGGGATTGAGTTTGCAGTTCCACAAAGCCAATATACAACGCTGAAGGTTTATAATATTCTCGGCCAAGAGGTATCAACGCTGTTTGAAGATGTGGCCGAATCTGGCAGAATCTATGCCGTGAAGTACGAGGCGTCCAATCTGCCGAGCGGAGTATATTTCTACAGGCTCAGAACGTCGGACAAAGTTGAAATGAAACGGATGGTATTGGTGAAATAGGACTGCGGTATTGCCGTTCAGAAGTCGATGCGATTCGGTGAGCATAGACCGAAGCCCCGACTTCTCCAGATAGAACCCTGTGGAAACGCGCCCCACAGGGTTTTTTGTTCTCATTGATTCGCTCTTGCAATCGTTGATGCGCCCTCAACATCCCCTTGAAATTCGTTATTGACTTTCCAAAAGTTGATCGCTATACTCCACCATCCAAGGGAGGCCTCACAAGATTTGTTTCTTTACAAAGGGTCAGCTTCGACTCTATGACCTGCGCTCAATGTCCGATCTCAAGTACCTCTTTCTCATAATCTTATGCTGAACTACATCTGGCTTTCTCTCATCGTCATCGGAGTCGTGGTGGCGGTCACCGTGGATCTGCAGGATCAAGCTTCCAACAAGTATCGAAACGGCATGGAGCTTCAGGCGGAGTTACAGCTACAGAAGCCGTACACCGAGGAGATTACTGCACCGCAAGAAGCGATGCTAGCGGTCTCACGTGCGGAGTTTGAACAGCTCTATGGTATCGGAACGGCCTACCAAGACGCTATCCTTCAACCTGCAGCCGTGACACTCTTGCGAGATGGAACCGGCACAATTCTTTTGCACGTCGGTGATCGTTCGCCCGGAATCTGGAAGGAGATGAGTCGTGCGGCGGTCACCAAAGACAAGCTAACCGGTAAGATTCTTTCATTCACGCGAGGGACGGATGATAAGACAATGAGAGCAAACATAATCTTCGAGCCGATAAGTTTTGTCAGAATCAGACAGGTGACTCAGGCGGCGCTCGACTACGCGGCAACGGCAGTGAACATCGCGCTTGGTCTCATTGGGATCATGGCACTCTGGCTCGGGAT
>CAYHSB010000141.1:0-3014 GCA_964359185.1 uncultured Chitinophagales bacterium | reverse complement strand
ACAAATTGAGTTGACAGAGGAGGGCGAAAAACAATGAACACCGAAATTCTCAAAGGCCTCGTCTCTTTTTTCTCCATCGTTGCAATTCCTCTCCTGATCTTTGTTTTTCTTCTCTGGGGAATCTTCAAACGAGTAAAAGTGTACGAAGTGTTCGTCGAAGGCGCGAAGGAGGGTTTCAACGTTGCCATTCGGATCATCCCGTATCTTGTTGCGATGCTTGTCGCAATCGGGATCTTTCGTGCGAGCGGGGCGATGGATTTTCTGACGATCGCGCTGAATCCTCTCACGAGCCTCATCGGTTTTCCCGCAGAAGCGCTGCCGATGGCGCTCATGCGTCCGCTTTCCGGCAGCGGTTCACTCGGCATCATGACTGAGCTTATGAAAGTCTATGGTCCCGACTCTTTCATCGGAGTGTTGGCGTCAACTATCTATGGGAGTACTGAGACAACGTTCTATGTTCTCGCGGTGTATTTCGGTTCGGTGAACATTAAGAAGATCCGCCATTCTCTTCCTGCAGGACTTCTTGCCGATGTTGCCGGATTTCTCGGCGCTCTTTTTGTCTGTCGTCTGCTTTTCTTCTGACATGTCAATGTGGAATCAACGGTCTTGGTCAGTAGCGAAGCCCTTCGGTGGTTGATATTCTCTTGCTTTTATAAAAGTCGATAGGTATATTTTTGCGGCATCAAGAGGCCCCCATCTTCCAACACCTAATGAAGCGCATCTGCCACTATCCGAAAAGTAGATGAATCTATTCAATAAGGTTATTGTTTCATCCCTTCCACTCGTTCCGAAGCCCGTTGTCAGTCTTGTTGCAAGTCGTTATATCGCCGGGGATCAGCTTGAAGATGCCTCCCGGGTGACACGGAATTTGAATTCACAAGGGATCATGGCAACAATTGATCTCCTCGGAGAGGATATCCTCGATCGGTCAGAAGCTCTTGCTGCTCGAGATGCGTGCAAGGAGATATTGCGGGTGATAGACCGAGAACATCTAGATTCAAACCTCTCTTTGAAGCTCACACAAATCGGGTTGAAACTCGATAAGAGTTTCTGCGAGCAGAACCTCCGTGAAATCGTAGCGCTTGCAAGGGAGAAAAAGAATTTTGTCCGCATCGACATGGAAGATCACACTTGCACTGACGCAACGCTGGAGATTTACAGAAATGTGCGAAGGGAGTTTGACAATGTCGGAATTGCAATTCAAGCCTACATGCGTCGAAGCGAATCCGACGTTCTTGAGTTGGCCAAGCTGAAGGCGAATTTCAGACTCTGCAAGGGGATTTACATCGAACCGGAGATTATCGCTTTCAAAAGGAAAGAAGAGATTCGGAAAAACTTCCTCAATCTTCTCTCGATCATGTTAAGAAACGGTTGCTATGTTGGTATTGCCACTCACGACGATGTCTTGATCGAAGGGTCAGGTCGAATCCTTTCTGAGATGAAGTTGAGTCCTGAGAAGTATGAATTTCAGACGCTCCTCGGTGTGCGCGAGAGGCTCCGACTGAAACTGCGCGATGACGGACATCGAGTTCGTGTCTACGTTCCGTACGGCAAGGATTGGTATCCCTACTCGGTTCGCAGGCTGAAGGAGAATCCGGCGATTGCCGGGTATGCCATTAGAACCCTGTTTTCAAGGGATAGCGTGAACTAGACGCAAAAACTTCCCCCCACCAACCACCACTTCTGGAGGAAATCATGGCAGCACCAAGTGAATCAAAGGCAGAGACAGCTGTAAAGTTTCAGCCTTATGTCCCTGCCACCACGGTTCTTTCGGAGTTTAGCCTCAGAGCTATCATCCTCGGCGCAATTTTCGGGATAATTTTCGGTGCTGCAACTGTCTACCTGGCGCTTCGGGCTGGTCTGACAGTCTCCGCGTCCATTCCGATTGCCGTTCTCGCGATCGCCGTCTTCAAAAAGCTCGGGAAGTCAACGATTCTAGAGAATAATATCGTCCAGACAATCGGATCGGCAGGTGAATCGATTGCAGCTGGCGTTGCCTTCACGATACCGGCTCTTATCTTTCTCTCTGGCGGAGAAGCGTACTTCCACTACTTCAATATTCTCGCACTAGCACTCGTTGGTGGGATACTCGGCGTGCTGTTCATGATCCCTCTCAGGCGTTCCTTGATCGTGAAGGAACACGGCGTCTTGCCGTATCCAGAAGGAACTGCTTGCGCAGAAGTGCTAGTCGCGGGTGAGCGAGGTGGCTCGATGGCCGGTCGTGTTTTTTGGGGTCTCGGCATTGCCTTCCTTTATAAGTCGCTCATGAGTATCCTCGGACTTTGGAAAGATGTTCCTGCTTATGTTACATCAAGGGGCTCAGCGTATCCGAATGCAACGATCAACGCCGAGATTACACCGGAGTATCTCGGAGTTGGTTACATCATCGGACCGAAAATTTCTGGGAATCTTGTTGCCGGGGGAGTCCTCTCTTGGCTGGTGCTCATTCCCCTCATCACGTATTTCGGCGATGGCCTGACGAGTCTGCTGAAACCCGGCTGGCAGGGAAAGCTGATTTCCGAGATGACACCAGTTCAGATCTACCGAGGGTATGTTCGGTACATCGGGGCAGGAGCTGTCGCCGCGGCTGGACTTATCACTCTACTCCGGACATTGCCCACGATCGTTTCAGCGTTCAGGGAGAGTTTCAAAAGCTTGAGAGACATTAAGGCGGGCGTTGCTCCTGCGAGAACAGAGAGAGATATCCCAATCAATTTTGTCATTGTCGGTTCTCTGATTTTGGTACTCATCGTGGCTATCTTGCCGCAGTTGCCTGGGACTTTTCCCGGCACGCTGTTAATGGGGCTGCTCGTTGTTGTGTTCGGGTTCTTCTTCGTTACTGTGAGCTCTCGAATTGTTGGCATCATCGGCTCTTCCTCGAATCCAATTTCCGGCATGACAATTGCAACCCTGATGGCAACGTGTCTCATCTTCGTCGCAATTGGCTGGACGGGTGATGTCTATCAGGCACTCGCACTTTCTGTTGGTGGCATCGTCTGTATTGCTGCGGCAAA
>CAYHSB010000140.1:0-4269 GCA_964359185.1 uncultured Chitinophagales bacterium | reverse complement strand
TTATGTACTTCCTGGGCATCAGTCTAAATATCATCTCACTCACCGGTCTGGCACTCGGCATCGGAATGTTGGGCGACAATGCCATTATCGTGATCGAGAACGTCACAAGGCTGCGGGAGAAGGGGCTTGGTATTGTTGAGGCGGCGCTTCAGGGTGCACAAGAGATCAACCTGGCCGTAACAGCCTCTACACTTACCAATGTTGCAATCTTTCTTCCGATCGTCTTCGTACAAGGAGTGGCTCAGCAGTTGTTCGTGGACATGGGAGCAACAATGACGATCTCACTTCTCGTTTCGCTTCTTGTGGCTGCAACTCTTGTTCCCATGCTTGTCTCACGGGAAACACAATTGTCCGTCGAGCCTCACTCGGTTGGCCGATACCTTTTTCAGCAGCGAAATGTACATCATAAGCTGGTTGGCGGAATCCTCTTCTGGGTCACGCTCCCGGTCCGAATTCTTTCCGCTGCGATTCTCACTCTTACGGTGAGCGCCTTCTCCTTGCTAAGAGACATCCTCCGGAAGTTCACGCGGAGATTCTATCGCTTTGTGGACAAAGTAAGTCTTGCGACCTACAGAGGGGTCGAGCAGTTCCTTGAGTGGGCTTTGAAGCATCGACTGGTGGTCATCGCTGCTACGTTAAGCCTCCTCATCGCGATGGTTTGCGTTTCCTTGTTTATCTCAAGTGAACCCGCTCCAGATATCGACCAGAGCCGATTTACGGTTCACGTGCAGATGCCGAAGGGATCAGCGCTGCAGGGCACATCTGGCCTTGTGAGGCGGTTGGAAGGAGCTTTCCTTACCCTTCCTGAAGTGAAAGGCGTCTTCTCATCCATCGGGATCACCGAGGAACGCATGATGTGGGCCGCAACGGGGGCCTCTCTTGAAAAAGCTGATATCGAGATTAAGGTGCACGATGAAGCGGTTACCAACGAGGCGCTCGAAAAGGTTAGAAGTTATCTGGCTGGGATTCAACCTTCCTATGCTGGTGTAGAATTCTCGGTGAAGAAAAGAGGGACAACATTTGAACAAATCCTGCGACCCGAGCCCAATGACATCAAAGTCCGCATCATCGGACTAGAACCTCAGGTTGCTCATCAGATCGCTGAGAGAGTCCTGGAAAGGTTGTCCCATATCAAAGGGCTGGTCGACGTTCGATCCTCAATGCAGAAGGGTAATCCTGAATATCAGGTTGCTGTAGATCGGGAACAGGCAAGTCGGTATGGTCTCTCGGTCCGACAGGTGGCCGAGCACATCGCCCTGCAAGTGCGAGGGAAAGAAGCGACTTATCTGAGCGACTTCGATCGGAAGATCACAATCCGGGTGCAGCCGAGATTCGATCACAAGAATCTTGAGGAAATACTCTCGTCCACGATCTTGGCCAACGGGAACGCCATTCCCGTCCGGGACCTCGTGCATTGGGAGCGAAGTGAGGGTTACGGAGAAATCTGGAGAGAAAACTCGCAGCGGACTCTCCTAATTTTTGGGAATGTGAGCGGGCGATCTGTAGGCACTGTTGTCGACGATATTCGAGAGGCTGCTACAGCTATCCCTCTGCCTGCGGGATACAGTATTTCGATCGGCGGCGAGAATGAGGAGATCCAGGAATCGTTTCGGAGTCTTGCAATCATCATCGTTCTCTCACTGTTTCTCGTGTACATGATCCTGGCTGCAGGGTATGAATCCGTTCTCTACCCCTTCGTCATTCTGCTCACGAGTCCGCTCGCCTTCATTGGTGCGATCCTCGCAATGGCCTTGACAGCCCAGAGCTACAACGTCATGTCGCTCATAGGCATTGCCATCATGATCGGTGCCGTGGACAATGATGCTGTGATCGCGGTTGATGTCATCACAGCGCTCAGGCGCGAGAGGCTAAGTCTTCACGATGCCATTCAGGAAGGGATGAGGCGTCGGCTTCGACCCATCATCATGACCACAGCAACGACAATTCTCGGGGTGATTCCTCTGGTGTTTGAATTTGGCACGGGCTCCGAGCTTGTGCGGGCGCTGACCGTCCCTTTGATCGGCGGATTGATCGCGTCAACTTTCTTTACTGTAACAGTGATTCCGATTGTCTATACATACGTCGATCGATGGGGGATAGGCAGAAAGGAGCGTCTCTCAGTCTAGGCTGAGAATCGTTCTCGAGCGGATAGTGTCGCTCCCCCTCTTCTCGCCACCTTTTTATGAGAACTGCTTTCATCGAAAAGCTTACTCGGCGTCCTGTCGCCGTCAGCATGTTCTACGGAGCTCTCGTTCTCGGTGGGATCTTCGCGTTCACTCGTCTTCCTCTGGATCTGGCACCCTCCAAGGACTTTCCTCAACTTTCCGTGATAACCTCCTGGCCTACGACTTCGCCGGAGACCGTGGAGATGCTCATCACTGCTCCGATCGAAGAGATCGCAAACACGGTCGAGCGTGTGCGAATGGTTAGCTCGACGTCGGAAGAGGGAATGTCGAGTGTGGACATTGAATTCGAGCAGAACACGGACATGAACTTCGCGCGGCTCGAGCTGAACGAAAAGCTTGCCGCCTTCGCAGAAACACTCCCACCAGGTGCTTTTCCCCCAACCGTTCAACGTTACGTACCAAAGGACTTTCGTGACCTTCAGGGATTCCTGTCGTATTCCCTAAGTGGACATCGGCCCCCTGAAGAGATTCGGAAATATGCCGTGGAGAAAATCGCCCCTTCTTTGATGGCCATCAAGGGAATCTCAAATGTGCAAGTGGTGGGGGGAGAAATCCGAGAGGTCCAGGTCGAACTCAACCCGTCAAAGGTCGTGGCCTTGGGATTGAAAGCCGACGAATTAGCCCTCCGTCTGCGTGAGCTGCAATTTAGCGCTCCGGTTGGTGCATTTGACGGCTATGAGGGTCGGATGCTCGCGGCAGTCCGAAATACCTCCCTCGGTGTGGGCGACTTGGAAGAACTCGTGATCGCACGAACCGTAGAAGGTTCGCCCGTGCGCCTGCGGGATGTTGGGACAGTGCGGGATACCCTTTCAGAGCCCCGAAGCTTCTACCGCATCAACGGGAGGCCAGCGGTCACGATGGTCATCAACAAGGAGCCGGGTACGAACACACTCCAACTCGCAGATGCCGTGTTTGCGAGGCTTGAAGCATTGCAGGAATTTTTTCCAGGCGGTTTCGGGTTACTCAAAGAGTCTGATAAGAGTCAACAAATGAGAAACGAGTTGGGAAAACTCTATCAGGAAATCCTCATCTCAATTCTATGTATCTTTGCAGTCCTTCTTCTTTTCCTGAGAAACCTTTCGGCCCCACTTCTCATTCTTTCCTCCATCTTGTTTTCAGTGGCCGGGACGTTTCTTGTATTCTGGGTGCTGGGCATCGGCCTCAATCTTCTCACGTTGGCAGGGCTCGTGCTCGGGTTTGGTCGTCTCGTGGACGACTCGATCGTTGTGCTTGAAAACATCAACCGGCATGGTCAAGATGCTTTAAGAGAAAGACATTTCTTCATCGTCGCTTCGGTCTCTGAGATAGCGCTGCCGGTCGTTGCTTCTACGCTCACGACAGTTGGTGCTTTGTTGCCATTACATTTTCTCCCTGAGGACCTTAAGCCATACTTTTTGGACTTCGGGATGGCGGTTGGCATTTCGCTTCTGATGTCCCTGCTCGTTTCTTTCACTCTCATCCCCACTGTTGCTGTCCATGCTGAGGTAAGTTCGACTTATATTTCAGTTCTTGATGAGGTTGGAAGAAGAGGAAAGGTAGTGTATCGTGCGATTCTTCACCTCGCGTTGCGGCGGAAAAAGTTTGTCGTTGGCATCACCCTTTGGTTCTTTGGATTTCCAGTCTGGCTCTTGCCAGAAAACATAGAGTCCCAAAGTTTCTTCAGCTATCTCTACAACAGCACATTTGGAAGTGAAACATACCGAAGGGCGAAACCTTATATTGACTATACTCTTGGTGGAGCCTCTCACCTCTTCTTCACGAAAGTCCCGAAAGGCGAAGTCTGGGAATTCGGAACTGAGACCTACTTGATCGTGAGCGTTGGATTTCCCCAAGGAACTGAAATCGAGCGATACGATAAGATTGCCACTGCGATTGAGCGAGAGGTTTTGCAGCTTAGGGGAGGAGTAGAGAAGGTAACTAGCAGAGTACATCCCGATTACTCCCTGGTTCGGATCGATATTGCTGATTCTGCAGCGAGCACTGCTTTTCCATTTGAGGTGAAGAATCGTCTCGTGATTTTTGCGGCGCAAACCGGCGGAGCAACGATTTCCGTCTCAGGGTTCGGGCCGGGTTTTTACAGTGG
>CAYHSB010000139.1:2711-4280 GCA_964359185.1 uncultured Chitinophagales bacterium | reverse complement strand
AGCGCCGCGGGCGATACAACCTCGAAATCGTTTCTCATCTTTCGCTCGAAACCGCTCGAGACAACTCCTTCCGACACGCTCTTGATCGAGGACGTGATGATGGAGCCTGCCTCGGAACTATGGCTGAATGAAGGAGATCTCCTCGAGGTTCAAATGAAAGGTACGCCGGACTGCAAGACATCATTTCTTGACGGAGTTCCCATGCGCGAGCTTCCGCCAAGGACCAATGGTTTGCGTGGGATATATCAAGGTGTGTACAAGGTCAAATCCACTGACACACTCAGCAACCAACCAATAACATTCCGTCTCGAGAAGAGCGCTGAGCAATTCGTCACCAAACAAACGAGGGTCAGAGTTTCCTTCAAAGCCCAGGAGTTTCCTCTCGTTGGTGTAACAAAGGGGGAACGACCAGCACTCAACTTTGGCATTGGCGAGGATCGCCTCGGGGGAGCGAAGCTTTCGTTCATCAACCCTGGCGTCAGACTCGCCCTCACGGGCAAGGTTGGGGATTTATACCGAGTTGCCCTGACAGAGAACCAGGAAGCATGGATTGACACCAGTCAGGTTGAGCTTCAGCCGAAGGGCACACATCCGCCGTTCTCGCTGACGAGCAATTGGAGCGTTTACGGCGATGAGAAGTACGATTATGTCTCCGTCAGCCTCAACGACAAACTCCCGTACGCATCGTTCCAGGAGATTGAGCCAACTCGTATCAATGTCGATGTGTATGGTGCAGTCTCGAACTCAAACTGGATCACACAGCAGCTGACCACCAAAGAAATCAAGAACGTGTATTACAACCAGGTGGGAAGAAACCAGTTTCGGATCACTATCGAGCTGCGGCACAAGCAGGTCTGGGGATACGGAATTGACTACAAGGGGAATAACCTTGTCATTAGGATCAAACGGCAGCCTGAGCGATTGAAGATCAAGGCTCTGAAGTTTGCGCTTGATGCTGGTCATGGGGGAAACAACAACGGGGCACTTGGGTCAACAGGGGCTAAGGAAAAAGATGTAAACCTCGCTACCGTGCTTCATCTGAAGGATCGCCTTGAACGCAAAGGAGCCAAGGTTGTCCTGACTCGTGCCGATGATTCGAACCCAACGATAGCTGAACGCCGTAAGAAAGCCATCGAATCCGAGGCGGATATTTTCATCAGTGTCCACTCAAACTCGATTGGACTTACATCCAACCCTGAAGAGACAAAAGGTGTCAGCACCTTCTACAAGTACATTTGTTATCGCCCTCTTTCCTTCCTAATCCTTCAAGAGGTTCTGAAGACGGGATTGATAGCTTTTGGAAATGTCGGGAGCTTTAACTTTGGATTGAATTCCCCCACTGAACTCCCAAATGCCCTTGTCGAGCTCGCGTTCATGTCAAACCCAGAGGACGAGATGAAGCTCCTCGACGATGATTTCCGACGAGAGCTTGCAGAACGGATTGTGGATGGCATTGACGAGTTCCTCGATTATTGTGATGATTAGGAACGACGTGTCCCGATTCCTACTGATGTTCAGAGGAAAATCCATAATGCCTTTTGACAAACCACAGACACGAAATCCTTGGGC
>CAYHSB010000139.1:1360-2611 GCA_964359185.1 uncultured Chitinophagales bacterium | reverse complement strand
GCTCAGCTTGTCAAGCTTGTTTCTCCATTTCTGCTTGACGCTCGTGACAAAGGTGGACTTGGTTTAACAACGAGCGAAGTCGGCATCGTCTACGGGACGGTGGGGATCATTGCGCTCACGCTTGGCGGGCTGCTCGGCGGGTATGTTGTTTCGAAAAAGGGCTTGAAGTTCTGGCTCTGGATAATGGTATGCTCGATTCATCTTCCCGATGCAATGTTTGTGTATCTTTCGCAAGCTCAACCGACAAACTTTATCCTCATCAGTCTCGCTGTTTCGATTGAACAGTTCGGTTATGGGTTTGGGTTCACAGCATACATGCTCTATATGATCATGGTGTCTGAAGGCGAGCACAAAACGGCCCACTATGCAATCTGCACGGGTTTTATGGCGCTCGGGATGATGGTTCCGGGAATGTTCACTGGCGCGATTCAGGACTTGGTCGGCTACCAGCACTTCTTTCTGTGGGTTATTCTCTCCACAATTCCCGGCTTTGCTGTAGCAGCATTGGTGAAGGTGGACCCTGAGTTTGGGAAGAAGAAGGAGCAGTAGGATATGCTTCAACTTGAATCCATTAGCATTAATTATGTCAAAACCAATTACAGCATTTCTTCCATTCGGTGGGAATGACTTTACTCGAGCGACGGTCAATCAGCTCGAGCAGTCTGGCCTTGTGGAAAAGATTTTGTTGTTGACGGCTGGGGAAAGCGGCATGCGCATCGATGGATGCGAAATGCTTGAGGTCAGATCTCTGCTTGGAAGTGAAACATTTCAGCTGGTTGCCGAGAAACTCACGACCCCCTATGCTCTGATTCTCATCCACGATACCCTGATCGATTTTGGTCAGTTTGCTTTGGAGCGGTTTCTTTCCGTCGCTGAGAATACGGGCGCAGGACTGCTTTACTCTGACTATTACGACATGAGAGAAGGCAAACGAATTCCTCATCCGGTCATTGACTACCAGCTTGGGAGCATTCGAGACGACTTCAACTTTGGCTCTGTTCTGTTCCTGAAGAGTGCGGTAGTTCAAGAATCAATCACCGAACTGGGTCCGACGGATTACAATTTCGCCGGTCTTTACGCGCTGAGACTCGCAGTCTCACGACGGAGTGCAATCACTCGGATCGCGGAGTACCTCTACAGCAAAGTCGAGAGTGACGTCAGGAAGTCAGGGGAGAAGATGTTCGACTATGTTGACCCGAGGAATCGGCAAGTCCAGATCGAGATGGAACTCGTAGCGACTGATCACCTCAA
>CAYHSB010000139.1:0-1260 GCA_964359185.1 uncultured Chitinophagales bacterium | reverse complement strand
GACACTTTCCGGGGCGAGAAATGTGCAATGGTCATTGGCTCTTATCTGATGACGAACTTTGAGCTGAAGGAGATTCCTCCCGGGATCATCGACCACAGAGAGTGGACTCCTGAGAATGGACGGAACAATGCGCTCCGCATCAACGGACTTGGTGCGCCAAGGGCCTTCTTCACTCCAATTCTGCGGCGCCTGAATTTTCCCAACGTGAGCTACGGAGAAGATTACGCACTCGGACTCGCAATCTCGCGAGAATACCAGATCGGCCGCATTTACGAGCCGATCTATCTCTGCAGGAGATGGGAAGGAAACACAGACGCAAACATTGACATCACAAAGTTGAATGCGTTCAACTCTTATAAAGACAAGCTGAGGACATTTGAGATTCTTGCAAGGCAAAGAAAAAACAAGCAGGAAACTGGGTAGATTAATAGACGAGGTCATTATAGAAGAAAATGATCTCCTCCCTTATTGCGAGGGCGACGATCTGGCGAGCAAAGCGAAGGGACTTCTTCTCCAGCAGCAAAGCTCCTGGGAACTCCTTCGAAATGGGTACTCTAATTTTCAAACGGCCGAGACGAGAGATTTTGATTTCGACGGCTTCGTGGTCAGGGTGCAATTCAATCCGGGTCGCTTCGCTTCCTCCTCGGCAAAGGTCGACGAGAACTCGATTAAGAAGAGAAAGTGCTTTCTCTGTCCACATAATCTGCCGAGGGAACAAAGGGGACTTCTTTACAGTGACAAGTATCTCATCCTCTGCAATCCTTTTCCAATCTTTCCTGAACATTTCACGATCTCCAGTCTAGCTCACACTCCTCAGCGCATCCTTAAGTCGTTTGAAACCTTCCTCAGCCTCAGCAAAGAGCTCCAGAAGTACTATACCGTCCTCTACAACGGGCCCAAGTGCGGAGCCTCTGCCCCCGACCACATGCACTTTCAAGCTGGGAACAAATACTTCATGCCGATTGAGAAGGAATATGAGGCTGTGAGGGATTCACTAGGAGAGCGGATTGTGGCTGGTGAGAAGCTCCGCGTTCACAGCGTTGAGAGATACTTGCGGAAATTTATTTCATTCGAATCTTCGGACTTGGAAGCGCTTGTCAGAGGGTTTGAGGTATTTTACCTGTCACTTCAGGAACGATCAGCGGATGGCGGGGAGCCGATGATGAACATTATCGCGTCCTTCTCTGAGGATAGGTGGAGAGTCGTTTTGTTCCCCCGAGCAAAACACCGCCCATCATTCTTCTTCGAAGAGGGAGAGAA